>CAOJHI010000191.1 GCA_948436005.1 uncultured Lachnospiraceae bacterium | reverse complement strand
TTGAACCTGCGACCTCTGCGTCCCGAACGCAGCGCTCTACCAAACTGAGCCACGCATCGTTTCAGCTTGTTCAGTATAGCACTATATTTTTAAAAATGCAAGAGGATTTTTGTATTTTTTTAATTTCCTTATATTTTAGGAATATTTTATAATTGTCAGAAAATTCCTCTTCCTATTGAACCATCCTCCAGCCTGGATGATATTTATTCTTCAGTGTTCCATTCACCAGCTTTCCCCAGCCAAGCGGATAGCCATTCACGCATACAAGCTGCCAGCCTTTTTTTCTTGTCGGATGGCAATCGTCAACCTCCACGGTTTCTCCGCAGAGATAGCGGCGCACCCGCTCATCTTTATAATGAAAATCAATACACGATACATACTCCGCAGAGTCTATTGCTCCGGGGCTGTGTACATCACCTGAAATCCCTTTTGTTCCGGCCGGCTCTGCATATCCCGACACACCTGTTTCCCCACGCATGTCTGCCAAACCGGAAGCACTGCCCCTCAGTGCCATTGCCAGCGATTGGGAAGGCTCAAACCGTCCATGTCGGATTTCCCCGAGATACAGGCCATTTCGCAGGAATGGAATCCTGCCCTGTATCTGAGGTGGTTCCGGAATGAAATATGCCTGGCCGCCGTGTATTTCCGTCTGTTCCAGACTCCACTCCATCCGGACATCCTGCATAAATTCCAGCAGTGCCCGCTCCTCTTCCCTGGACGCCCTTTTTCCGCGTATGCCTGATCGGGAATGCATGATGCAGCACTCCCCCTTCTTTTTTAGAAGCGCAAGGAAATGTCCTTCACCCCCCATTTTATGAGGAAAGATACGGACACATTTTTCCAGTTCCCGGTAAACCTCTGCCGCCTTTTCATGACACCTGCTTTCCCCCAGTTCCAGATATGCTGCATTTCCATGCGCAAACCCTTCCTGCCACGGAACTGCCACCAGCTCCATTTCCGGGCAGAGCGCAAGCAGCTCTGCAATTGTGCCCTCGTTTTCCTCCGGCGAAAAGGTACAGGTAGAATACAGCATCAGTCCGCCCGGGCGCAGCATCTTTACTGCCTGCTGCGTAATATCGCGCTGGATTTTGGCACACTCTTTTACTTTCTCCGGGCTCCACGCTTTCACGTTCGCGATATCTTTTCGGAACATTCCCTCGCCCGAACACGGTGCATCCACAAGAATCTTGTCAAAAGCCTCCGGAAACTGCTCCGCGAGCCTGGCCGGTACTGCATTTGCGACAAATGTATTTTTTACACCAAACACTTCTAAATTTTTCAATAGCGCTTTTGCCCTTGAAGCGCTGATATCATTCGCAACCAGAAGTCCCCTGCCCTGAAGCTTTGCTCCGAGCTCTGTCGCCTTTCCGCCAGGCGCTGCGCACAGATCTAAAACGTATTCCCCCGGCACAACCGGAAGTACACTGGCCGGCGTCATGGCGCTCGGCTCCTGCAAATAGTAAAGGCCTGCATAGTAAAAAGGATGGCGCGCCGGGTCATCCTCTTTCTCATAATAAAAACCATTGGTGGTCCAGGGAATTCTGGTCAGATGAAACGGAGCCAGACGTACAAACTCCTCCACACTGATCTTCAACGTATTTACACGAAGGCCAAATTTCCGTGGCTCTTCATACGAAGCAAGAAACGGCTCATATTCATCTCCCAGCATTCTTTTCATCTTTTCTGTAAACTCATTCGGCAGCATCGTCATACGCAGCTCAGACCTCCCAGCGATACTTTGTCAGCTCGCCCTGCAGCCTCATCTGTGCAAAACCATTCTGACGCAACGCTTCATAAAGTACAATGGCCGCAGAATTCCCAAGATTCAGGGAGCGCGTCTCACCAATCATCGGAATCCGGATAGCCTCCTCCGGATGCTCTTTTAAAATCTCCTCCGGAATGCCTCCGCTTTCCTTGCCAAACATAATGTAACAGTCCGGCTCATAGGAAACCTCTGTGTAAACCTTTCGTCCCTTCGTTGTTGCCATATAAATCTTTGCTCCTGGATTCTTTTCCAGAAAATCCTGATAATTCACGTACCGCTCCACATCCAGCTGCGGCCAGTAATCCATGCCAGCCCGCTGCAATGCCTTCTCTGTCAGGTGGAATCCAAGCGGCTCAATCAAATGCAGCCTGGTTCCGGTCGCCACACAGGTCCGGCCAATATTTCCGGTATTGGCCGGAATCTCCGGCTCATATAGTACAATATTCAATCTGGCCCTACTGCCTCCTGCTAAATCCATACCCTCATTTTCTCCCAACTTTATCTCACGGCGCCTCTCCTCAGCTTCAGTCCCAGTCACAATACTGCTCCCCCAGCCTCGGCCGTAATCCCTTTGTTTCAGTCTCGATTGCACTACCTCTCCTTCAACCTCAGACGCCGTTATCTTGCTTCAGCTTCCGAATAAACCGTTCGATCCGCTCAAGCGCAATCTTCAGCGCTTCAATCGAATACGCATACGAAATCCGCAGAAAACCTTCTCCACACGGCCCGAATGCCGTTCCGGGCACCACTGCCACATGCTCCTCTTCAAGAAGGCGCATTGCAAACTCATCCGAAGTCAGGCCAAATTCCTTAATACACGGAAATACATAAAACGCGCCAAACGGTTCAAAACATTTTAGTCCCATCCGGGCAAATTCGTGCATCAGGAAACGCCGCCTCTGGTCGTAGGATTCCCGCATTCTGGCAACATCTTCATCTCCGTTGCGCAGCGCATCCACTGCCGCGTACTGGCTCGTCGTCGGCGCGCACATAATCGCAAACTGATGAATCTTTGTCATCTGCGCGATCATTTCCCTGGGCCCGCAGAGATAGCCAAGGCGCCATCCCGTCATTGCATGTGATTTCGAAAATCCGTTGATCGTCAGTGTCCGCTCCCACATGCCCGGAAGACTCGCGATCGAAACATGGTCTTCCTGGTACGTAAGCTCTGAGTAAATTTCGTCGGAAAGTACGAACAGATCTTTTTCAATAATAACCTCTGCAATGGCCTCAAGATCCTCCCTGCGCATAACTGCACCCGTGGGATTGTTCGGAAACGGAAGCACCAGGATTTTTGTTTTATCCGTAATCTTTTCCAGCAATTCCTCCTTTGTCAGGCGGAACTCATTCTCTTCTTTTAACTCAATCGTCACCGGTACGCCATCGGCCAGAACCACACACGGCAGATAAGACACATAACACGGCTGCGGAATCAAAACCTCATCCCCCGGATTGAGCATCGCGCGCATTGCAAGATCAATTCCCTCACTGCCTCCTACCGTCACAAGAATCTCGTGCAGCGGGTCATATTCCAGATGGCACCGGCGCTTCAGATAGCGGCTGATCTCCTCTCGCAGCTCCTTCAGCCCTGCATTTGACGTATAAAACGTGCGGCCCTGCTCCAGCGAATAAATTCCTTCATCGCGGATATGCCATGGCGTATCAAAATCAGGCTCCCCGACTCCAAGAGAGATCACTTCCTCCATCTCGCTTGCAATGTCAAAAAATTTGCGGATGCCGGAGGGTTCGATCGACATTACTTTTTCTGATAATGGATTTCTCACAGTGTCACCAGCATCCTTTCATCTTTTGATTTTTTTCCCATAATTGTTCCATAATCTTTATACTTTTTCAAAATAAAATGCGTTGCCGTGCTGAGCACCGTATCCAGAGTTGACAGCTTATCGCTCACAAAAGCGGATACTTCCCGAAGTGATTTTCCCTGCAAAATAACGAGAAGATCGTATGCACCGGAAATCAGATACACGGACTGTACCTCCGGATAATTGTAAATGCGCTCTGCAATGGAATCAAACCCCTGTCCTCTCTGCGGAGTCACACGCACCTCAATCAGAGCCGTCACTTTCTCCGAAGACGTTTTTTCCCAGTCAATCAGCGTATGATAACCGCAGATTACCTGCTCCTGCTCCATTTTGGCTACTTCATTTGCTATAACTTCCTCACTTGATCCCAGCATGATGGCCAGTTCGGCCAGATCTATTTTGCTGTTCTTCTCCAGAAATGTCAAAATCTGTTCTCTCATTCTTTCCCTCCAAATCTGCGATACCATTCATCCTGCTGCGGGCGGTCGAGGAAACGTACTTCTTCTCCATTTCGAATGATACGGTCATTTCCGTCTGTTACCCGGCCAATCACTGCGGCAGGTATTCCCTGCCCGGAAAGCTACTGAATCAGAGCCTCCGGCTGTGCTGTCCCGATCAGCAAAGCGCCTGCTGAATACAGCCCATATGGATTTATATCAAAATATTCACAAATTTCCACTGTCTCCTGCCTGATCGGAATCCGCTTTAAATCTACTTCCAATCCCACGCCCGCGCGCTGCGCCATCTCCCAGAGCGCACCGAAAATGCCGCCCTGTGACAGATCATGCATGGCGCACCCGTCTATTCCAGATGCAATCTGCGCCTCGCGCACAACAGACAACTTCTTTTTCCACGCCATTGCCTGATCGGTCAGAAATAGCGGAAACCTTGCATGAAGCTCTTCCTCATGTGCTTCCGCCAAAGCAACTGTCCCGGCAAGTGCAATCCACTTCGTCACAACCAGCGCCTGTCCCGGGCGCAGCATTTTCTGAGTCCAGCCCGAATCCGTATCACCTGAAAATCCGGACATCAGCCTCTGATCTTTGCCTTCGATACATACGTGCCCGATTCCTGTCATCTGATACAGCGGACGGCTCACTGCATCGGAAACCTCCGTATGTCCGCAGATCACCTGCATCCCACACGCTTCCGCTGCCTGTGCAATCTCCTTCATTGCCCGTTTCAGATGATTCTCTTCATACGAAGGAGGCAAAACCGCGTGTACCGTAATTGCCTGCGGTACAGCTCCTCCGGCTGCAAGATTATTGGCTGCGGCTGTGACTGAAACTCCTGGCTTCTCTCCAAAACCGGGAACCGGACCAATGGCAGTACAAACCGGAAACAAGTATTCCGGCTGATGCGCTGTCAGACCAGGTGACTTCTGCCTGCCATCCATACCATCTTTTTTTGAAGAAACTGCGCAGCCAAAGGCCGCGCAGTCTGCACCATAATGTCTCAGGCGTTCCGGCAGCTCTGCGTATAATTGTCCCAGAACCGAACGCATCAGCGCCGATTCCGGCAGCTTCCCAATCCTCATGAATACTGTCCGTCAACCTTCCTGTATACATCCAAGCCGCAGTTATACCCATTGCTTTTGTACCAATAAATACATTTCGCTTTTCTGTATACAATTTATATTGTTCTGTTATAATTCGCATAACCAACTGGTTTCTGCTATTCTACTGTACGAATTCCCCGGGCTCCTGAGGATCCATCACCTCACCCGGATCAGTTGTTGCAGGCGGATCTTCCACTACTGGCGGATCCTCTACTACCGGCGGATCAACCACAGGCGGATCTTCTACCACCGGTGGATCAGGCTCCTGCGGTACGTCTATCTGCGGCGGCTCTGTCGCCGGTGTCTCGCTTTCCCTCACGCCGTTTGCCAGGATACTCTGAACCTGCCCCAGATCATTCTGGCCAATTGCCGTATAGAGCGCGGAAGCAAGCGCCTGATTGCTCGTCACAACGCCGATCTCGTAAATCGCCGGAGATGCCTGGTAATTGCTGCTGTTTACCTGAATTGTCTCTGAGAGTACGCCATCATAATAAATATTCTTCCAGAGACATGCGGACAATCCCTGATGCGGAGACTGTACCTGTGTAAAATATCCGACATTCTGGTCTGTCTTTGCCACAAGTTTGATATTGGAAGAAGGATCTGTCTGACTGAGTGTCTCACTGATAAACTCAATCGAACGGTTCGCAGGTCTCGTCTCCACGCCGAAAATCGTAAAATTGAGCGTACCCGCATAGGCAGAGCCTGCGATATAAACCGGATTTTCCAGTGTATTCGTAAACACAAGATCCATCAGGCCTTCCGCAATCGCCGCATCCTTCGACGGGTCCACATAGCTTACCAACATGGTATGATTCGAGCGCGAATTCACCTGAAGCTCTGCTTTCAGCACCGCGTTGTACAGCGTCGTGGACACCTGGCAGATACCGCCACCATACGAATCCACTACCTGTCCGGCTTCATAGGAAGGGGCCAGCTCATAGCCGTTCTCCGCAGTAAACGGAACAACCACTTCTGTTACAGAATAGCTCTCTCCAGGCATGAGCAGTTTTCCATTGATCTTTGCTGTCGCTGTCTCTACATTTTTTGCCCTTCCCCAGGACGAAGCAGAGTAATCTGTCGTCGCAGTTCCAAGCACATTGTTCATCTTTTCCAGCATTTCTTCTGTCAGTACGGGAGAAGTA
>CAOJHI010000190.1 GCA_948436005.1 uncultured Lachnospiraceae bacterium | reverse complement strand
AATCTCTCAGACGGTGTTCAGATCGTTTCTTTTTCTTCCGCAGAAGTGGAATCTCCTTCGCCCTCCTCCGTCATTCCTTTCTGAAAACTTTTTACGCTCCGTCCAACCATCCTTGTCAGCTTCGGAATCTGGGATGGTCCGAATATCAATAAAACAACTGCCAAAATAATTAATAACTCCGTAGTACCTATCTTCATGTTCTCCATTCCTTTCTATCATTCCTATATTTTATTTTCTTTTACGCCTGGCAGGGTTCTTCTGGATTGGGTGATTCCCCCTCCGGGCTTAAAATACCGCTTTCCGGATTCTCCGGACTGTATGCGGATTCTGATGCTTCATTCTGCAAAACCTCTGCTGTATTCTCCGACATTTCTTTTGATTTAGAACTGCCGTTTTTCACCGGTTTTCCGATGTCAGAAAAAGAGGCCTTTACTTCATTCACGCTTCCTTTCACTTCACGGCTGATCTCGTCAAACGGCTCCATTGCCTCCCGAAGCGGTCTCTGCGCTTCCTGCAGCGGTTCCACCACGTTTTCTCTGATTTCTTTTGTTGCTTCAGCAGTATACTTTTTAAACTGCGCCATGGCCTGACCAAATTTCTTCGCATAATAGGGCAGTTTATCAGGCCCGACTACCACCAGTGCAACAATAAATACAACCAGAAGTTCCTGAAACCCGATCTTCATGTTTCCTTTAATCCCTCCTTTTTGTGCGCAATAATTTTGCAGCATTTATGCCAACAGTATAGGAAAAAATAACGTCAATTTCTTCCAATTATGTTAGGAAAACTTTTGAATATATTTGTTTTTTATGATAAAATGATAAGGATTTTTATATTGAGAGGGATTTTTTGATGAAAATGACAGTTTTTCATTCAATATATGGGAAGTTAGTATTCTGGGCCTTGCTTTTTACAGTTCCGATAATTGGTCTGCTTACTGCCGGGATTTTAATTGCCATGAACTCCTTTGAGCAGCAGCTGACGCTCTCCCACCAGCAGCTTCTTCTTCCGTACGCCTCAGAAATAGAAGTCTCTCTGGAAAATATTCACAGCTACGTTGCCAACCGCACGGTTCCCACACAGTTTCTTTCCGAAATAGAATCTGGTTCTGAACTGGAGCAGCTTCAGGCAATGCAGGCCTTAAACGCCTATTATTCGGAAGATATTTATACGTATCCGCAGATAGACGGCATCTTTTTGTTACATAATGAAAAGTTCCGTTTTATACGGAACAGGGACCGGGACTATTCTAAACAATGCCAGGCAGCTCAGCATATACAGGATTCCTTATGTGCACTTACGGAAGAGGAA
Source organism: uncultured Lachnospiraceae bacterium (assembly GCA_948436005.1). Lineage (GTDB taxonomy): Bacteria > Bacillota > Clostridia > Lachnospirales > Lachnospiraceae > Choladousia. Next base: position 4,989 of record CAOJHI010000190.1, on the reverse strand, counting down.
AATCCATTCCGTCAGGACTACCAGCCTTTTATGCTCGATGGAGAACCATATCTGATGCTTACTCAGAAAAGCGGAAGCACTTTATGGGGCTGTTGGATTCATGCTCAACAGCTGCTTTCAGCTATCCGCAACCAGGAGATTGACGGACTTACCAGTCTGCTCCTTGAAGATGAAAGTAAAATCTGGAAATACGAGACATCCAATACCAGCTCTCCGCTTATCATCTGCCAGCCCTTTTACAAAAACGCATTCAATCTGACTGCTGTCCTTGACCGCAGCAAGCTTTTTTCTGTGTTTCATCAGCTTCGCCTTGTTCTGTTTTTCCTGATTGCCTTTGCTATACTGTTGTTTTTCCTTTATCTCAGTGTACTTGTCACGCTTTTAATCCGTCCTTTACAAGTGCTTGTCACACAGATGAACCGTATCAAAAGCGGTGACTTCTCCGAGTATACCATCGCAGAGAATACGGCTCTTGAGCTGCGCGAGGTGTATACGGCCATGAATGCAATGACAAGAGAGATTGACCATTTAAAAATAGGAATTTATGAGCAAAAACTGCTTGAGCAGGAGGCAAAGCTTCAGCTCTTACAGCTTCAGGTTAAGCCTCATTTTATTTTGAATGGCCTGAATACAGTTATGGGATTTGCGCAGTCGCACGACTTTGAAATGACACAGAAAATGACCTTCTTTCTCTCCCGCCATTTTCGCTATCTGCTGTATCAGGAGCATATGGTGTCCCTGGCGGAAGAACTCGAACATATCAAAAACTATCTGGAAATTTACCGTATGAAACACCAGACTGTTTTTTCGTACATCATAAACATACCTGAAGAATTATATGAAACCGAAATTCCCATCCTTTCCCTGCAGACTTTTGTGGAAAATTCCATGAAGTACGCCCGTACCAGTGAAATTAAAATAACAATCACCGGGCAGCTCGTAAAGGAGCCAAAAGCAGATTTCCTGATGCTGCAGATAACAGACAACGGCATCGGTTTTTCAGAAGAACAGCTTTCGCAGCTGCCACATCCGGAAAAGGGCCGCCTTTCCAGAAAAAATTCCGGGATCGGCATGTACAACGTCAACCAGCGGCTGTCCATTCTGTACCACGGGAAAGCACATCTGCAAATTTCTAACCAGAAACAAGGCGGGGCACAAATCACTATTCTGCTCCCGCTTTCCGAAAACGCCTGATTTACCACTTGATTTATTCAGAAAGGAAACAATTTTATGAAGCTCTTGTTTCACCGGACACGCTCCATGTGTCCCTGTAAACAGATACAAAAAAGAATCAAAAAAAGTATGGCCATTTTTGCCGCCCTTCTCTGCCTTTTGTCAATCTGTCATACCTCTGCAAAGGAAGAACCTGTTACAATCAATGTGATGATTGCTTATGACTTTTTTATCCCGGACGATTTTGAGCTGATTGCTGCCCGGGCAGATCAGCTGATCTGGGAAAAACAGCAGTTTCATGTACAGTTTTTTCCTGCACTGATCATTGACAGAAAAAGAAAAATGGAACAGCTTGAAAAAGAAGGCATTACCATCGACGTATCCACACTGACAGACAACGAAAGCCTATGTATGGATCTTGGGCCCCTGCTTCCCATATGGGAACAGGATATCTGTGAAATTGCAACGCAGGAAGAAATAGAGCATACGAAACGAAACGGCAAGCTCTACACTTTGCCATCTAAGGCTGATTATGTTGCTTCTTTCGGGATTGTATTTCGAAAAGATATTTTAGAAAAATATGAGATTGCCCCGGAAAGCATCCGGACAATTGATGATCTTGACAAAATTTTTAAAGAAATCAGCCAAAAGGAACCGAATCTTATCATGACAGCCCCGCTTTGGACACATTCCGGTTTTCTGCTCCGCTACCATCAGTATGATGCTGTAAAAAACTGTATTTTTACCATTGCGCCAACTGCAGAAGAAGAAATTGTCAACAAATACACAACAGACGAATATCTCTCATGGATTACTATGCTGTACAAATGGAATCAGGCAGGATATTTCCCGGAGGAACTCCCCCTTCAAAATCTCAAAGGTTCTGAACTCATGCGAACCGGAAACCTCTTTTCTTACTTTTGCGCCTGCAAGCCCGGAATCGAGTGGGAGGAAAATGTGAGCTCTGGCTGTGAGTTGGTCAGCGTTCCGCTCATGGAACCGCGCGTCACAAACTCATCTGCGGAGATCTCCTCCTGGGGTATCATGAAAAGCAGCAACCATCCGGAGGAATCTATGCAGTTTTTGTACGAGCTGTACACCAATTCGGAGCTTATCAATCTTTTTACGTATGGTTTGGAAGGTACCCATTATATATTGCTTCCTGATGGCACCATTGATTTTCCTGATGGCGTGACCGCAGAAAATTCCGGATATTATCCCAACATTGGATGGTCTTTTCCGAATCAGACACTCTCTTATATCTGGAATGGAAATGACCCGGACCTGTGGGAGAAAAATGAAATCTACCAAAACGAAGCCCGCCGTGATGCTTCACTTGGATTTCGCTTTGATGACAGTGTTGTAGCATGGCAGAATCATGCGCTAAATGAAATCGCCTCCACCTATGCGTATGGCCTTGAAACCGGCATGCTTAACCCTGCTGATTATTTGCCCCAAATGTTGGATGAAATGGAAAAGGCCGGTGCCGCTGAAGTACAGGCTGAACTCAAAAACCAATATGAAACATGGAGGAACACAAAGAAACTATGAATGTACTGCTTGTAGATGATAATGTCCCTGTTGTACAGGGATTAAAAGATTCTATCCATTGGGCAAAGTTTTCCTTTCAAAAAGTCCTCGGCGCCTATTCCATGACAGAAGCCATGGAATGTTTTCGCTCCAAACAGATTGAACTTCTGATCAGTGATATCGAACTGCCCGATGGCGACGGCCTTACACTGATTTCCTGGGTAAAAAAGACTTATCCCGACTGCATCTGTATCATTCTGAGCAGTTTCCCGAATTTTGACTATGCCAAGCGCGCAATCAGCCTGGGCGTATCAGAATATTTGCTCAAGCCGGTTGACAAACTGGAACTCGAACATTCGATCACAAAATCCATGGCCCTGTATTCTGGACAGAGCATACAGGTGCCCAAGGAAAAAGCAGGGCCTTCTGTTTCCGAGTCAGTACTGCACATCCAGCAATACATTGAGCTGCATCTGTCTGAGGAAATTTCCCGAAGTACCCTGGCTGAATCTTTTGGATTCAATCCCGAATATCTCTCCACAATATTTAAAAAAGAAACCGGAGATACGCTTTCCGAATACATACAGAAAAAACGTTTGAGTGTTGCGCGCAAGCTTCTGCTTCAGACCAACCTCCCGATCAGCCTGATCAGCCAGAGCTGCGGTTACGAGACGCTCTCCTATTTTTCCACTGTTTTCCGCCAGAAAACCGGGATGTCCCCGCGGGAATACCGGAAAATACATGATAATACAGTAAATCCTTCCTAAATTTTTCAAAAAAAGAGCTTTCGGGAATCTCCCAAAAGCTCCAAAACATTCAGTTTAGACAATTTTTATTTAGAACTTGCCTTCTTTAGCAGCTTCCTCGATCGAAACAGCTACTGCAACTGTCATACCTACCATCGGGTTGTTTCCTGCACCGATCAGACCCATCATCTCTACGTGAGCCGGTACGGAAGAAGAACCTGCGAACTGTGCATCAGAATGCATGCGGCCAAGAGTATCCGTCATACCATAGGAAGCCGGACCTGCTGCCATGTTATCCGGATGCAGTGTACGTCCTGTACCGCCGCCGGATGCTACGGAGAAGTATTTCTTGCCCTTTTCGTTACATTCTTTCTTATAAGTACCTGCTACCGGATGCTGGAAACGGGTCGGGTTTGTAGAATTACCTGTGATGGAAACATCTACGCCCTCTTTCCACATGATTGCTACGCCCTCCGGAACGCTGTTTGCGCCGTAGCAGTTAACCTTTGCACGAAGTCCCTCAGAGTATGCCTTACGGGAAACTTCCTTTACTTCATTTGTATACGGATCATACTCTGTCTCAACAAAAGTGAATCCGTTGATTCTTGCGATGATCTGTGCAGCGTCTTTTCCAAGACCGTTTAGGATAACGCGCAGCGGTTTCTGACGAACCTTGTTTGCCTTCTCTGCAATACCGATTGCACCCTCTGCTGCTGCAAAAGACTCATGGCCTGCCAGGAATGCGAAACACTCTGTTTCCTCTTCCAGGAGCATCTTGCCAAGATTTCCATGTCCAAGACCAACTTTACGGGTATCTGCTACAGAGCCCGGGATACAGAATGCCTGAAGTCCCTCGCCGATTGCTGCTGCTGCGTCTGCTGCTCTTTTGCAGCCTTTTTTAATTGCAATTGCTGCACCTACCGTGTACGCCCAGCACGCGTTCTCGAAACAGATCGGCTGAATACCCTTGATCTGATTGTAAACATCAAGACCTGCGTCTTTTGTGATCTTCTCTGCTTCTTCAATGGAAGCAATGCCATAACTATTCAAAACAGAATTGATTTTGTCAATTCTTCTCTCGTAAGATTCAAATAAAGCCATTTTTCATTACCTCCCTAATTACTCTTTTCTCGGATCAATAATCTTCACTGCATCTGCAACACGGCCGTACTGTCCTTTTGCCTTTTCCCATGCGGTATTCGGGTCATCGCCTTTTTTGATGAAATCTGTCATCTTTCCAAGGCTTACGAACTGATAGCCGATGATCTGATCATCTGCATCAAGAGCAATACCGGTAACATAGCCTTCTGCCATTTCCAGATAACGCGGGCCTTTTTTCAATGTACCGTACATCGTACCAACCTGGGAACGAAGTCCCTTTCCGAGATCCTCAAGACCTGCACCAACCGGAAGACCATCCTCAGAAAATGCAGACTGGCTGCGGCCATAAACGATCTGAAGGAAAAGCTCTCTCATAGCTGTATTGATTGCATCACATACGAGGTCTGTATTAGATCGGAAGAGCGTCGTGTAGGGAAAG
>CAOJHI010000189.1 GCA_948436005.1 uncultured Lachnospiraceae bacterium | reverse complement strand
ATATATCCGGAGTCAGAAAAAGTATCCGTTGCAGCCCCGGCAGCGTGGTTATTTTTCAGCACCCACCTCGCTGTTTCCATCTCCTTTTGCACATCATAAAACGGCGGCACGGAATCTGTAACATACAACTGTGGGGCGGACAAATCCCCACCTACATTTTCAAACATAACAACATTGCGCCCCAGCAGTTTTCTGATCTGCTGTGCAGCTGCCCGCATGATTTCCTCTTTGTTTCCCGCTTTTGCCAGCAACCGGTCCGTATCAAGCAGAATTCTCGTCCGGTAAGCAAGTTTTGCGGACTGGCTGGCCTGTTCTTTGTAGCGCATTGCGAATGTCCCCGTAATATAAGCGGTTAAAAACATAACTACAAACGTAATCGGATATCCTGTCTCATAAGCAGTCAGCGAAAACCGCGGCGTTGTAAAGAAAAAATTAAAAATAAACACACTCGCAATGGATGACACCAGGCTGTATATCTGGTGAGACGTCGCTATGGACGTTAAAAGCACACCAAGAATATACACCATAATAATGTTAGCATCCGTAAACCCAAACCGATAAAAAGCAAAACTCAATAAAGTCGCTCCAGTTAAAATTTCCATGCTCCTTACCGTATTTTTCAAAATACTTTTGCTCTGCTTTCCGCCATTCTTCCCAAGCCGGCAGACCGCATCCGCATTTCGTTCCGGAAGAATATGAATATCAATTTCAGGCGCATAGGAAACCAACTGTTCCGTCAGCGTAGCCTTTCCAAATAAATGCTTCCGCGTGACCGTACTCCTGCCCAGCACAATTTTCGTAACTCCAAAGAGCCGGGCAAACTCCGCGATCTGAAACGCCACATCCTCACCGTATACTGACTTAACCTGCGCCCCTAACTGTTCTGCAAGTCTCCGGTTCTCCATAAAACGCTGCCGGTCTTCCGGTGACGCTGTGCTAAAATCCGGTGTCTCTACAAACAGGGCTGTAAACTGGCTATTAAAAATTCCGGCTATTTTTGCCGCTGTTCGGATAATCTTTGCATTGGAAGGTGACGAAGAGAGACAGACTAAAATATGCTCTTCCGTATGAGGTACATTCTTTCTCCGGTGCTGCATACCTTTCACCTCCCTACATTCCCTATGGATTTTAGCACAGAATCTTCTTTTTTTCCATCATGCAGGCGCAGAACCTTCACTTCATTTAAATATGGAAACACTTCTGGACTGCCTTCTGCCTGCCCAATACTAAAATTGATTTTTCCTGACTCAAAACTGTGTCCGGAACAATGTCCATATCTAATTCCCCATTCTCTCTCACGCCCAAGATATTAATACCATATTTTTTCCGGATATCCAGCTGTAAAATGGTTCTGCCATTCCATTCTGCCGGAACGGAAAGCTCAAAAATGGAATACTCCTTATCCAGTTCAATATAATCCAATATATGCTCAGAGGTACAGCGCACTGCCGTCCAGGCAGCCAGCTGCTTTTCCGGATAAACCACTTCATCTGCACCGTTTCTCAGCAGAAACTTTTCCTGCACACCTCTCGAAGCCCGCGCAATCACCTTTTTGGCCCCAAGCTCTTTGAGTAAAGACGCTGTTTCCAGAGAATTTTGAAAATTATCTCCAATTGCCACAATGCAGGCATCAAAATTCCGGATGCCGAGGGAAGAAAGAATTTCTGCATTTGTGCTGTCGCCAATCTGCGCATTTGTCACAAACGGAAGCACATCATTGACACGTTCCTCCTTCTGATCTAACGCCATCACCTGATAATTCAAATCATTCAGCTTCTTAGCTATGTGTTTCCCAAATCTCCCAATTCCAATTACTAAAATCGATCTCATACTATCCCTCCTCAGCCAACATTCAGCTTTTCCTGGGGCAGCCTTGCCGTATTGCCCCGCCTTGCTCCGGAAGACGCAGCAAAAATCAAGGTCAGCCCGCCAACTCTTCCAACATACATCAACAAAATTAAAATTCCTCTGGACCAAAGTCCAAGTCCAGGTGTAATGCCAAGCGTCAGCCCGACAGTTGCCACAGCTGACGCTGTCTCGTACAGGCACGGCACAAGCGGAAGCCCTTCTATACAACTGATCATAAAACCGCCGCTTAAAAACAAAATCAGATACATCATAAAAACAGCTACCGCGCTGCGAATCGTGTCATCCTCGATTCTGCGTCCAAAGAAATGCGTGTATTCCCTGCGCTGGAAAACAGAAACCGCAGTGGAAACCAGAACCGCAAAGGTTGTTGTTTTCATTCCTCCGGCTGTTGAACCGGGTGCTCCTCCCACAAGCATCAAAAGAATCATGACCGCAAGTCCTGTTTCGCTCATACAACTAAGATCCGCTGTATTAAATCCTGCCGTTCTCGGCGTCACTGCCTGAAACACAGAACAGAACAGGCGCGTGCCAAAAGGCAGCCCGGAAAATTCAAAAAGATAAAAATAGATAGATGGAAATAAAATCAGCACTGCTGCTGTTACAAGCACCACCTTACTCTGCATCCGGTACTTTCGAATATGATGCTTCTCCCGTTTTATGTCATCCCAGGTCAGAAATCCGATACCGCCAATCACAATCAAGGCCATGATTGTAACATTCACAATCGGATCTGCTGCAAAATAGGTAAGAGACGAATAACTCGCCTTTGTTCCCATTAAATCAAATCCAGCGTTGCAGAAAGCAGAGACAGAATGAAAGACTGCATACCAGATTCCTCTTCCTGTGCCAAATTCTCTGATAAATACAGGTGCCATAACTGCTGCTCCCAAAAGTTCAAAAACAACGGTCAGTTTTATAATAAACCCGGTAAGTTTCACGATGCCGCCAACTTTATGTGCCGAAATCGCCTCCTGCATGGTACTGCGCTGTTTTAGACTGATGGACCTTCCGGAAGCAGTAAAGACAGCTACTGCAACGGTAACTACGCCCATGCCCCCAATCTGTATCAGCATAAGAATCACTGCCTGCCCGAAAAAACTCCAATGCGATGCAGTGTCCTGCACAACCAGCCCCGTGACGCACACTGCAGACGTGGCGGTAAACAAAGCATCCGAAAAAGCTGCTCCCCGTCCTTCCTGCGTAGAAAACGGAAGCATAAGCAACAGACTGCCAAATAAAATCACAGCCGCAAAGCCTAGAATAATAATCCGTGCCGAAGTCAGCCTTTTTTCAATTTTCCCCATCACAATCCCCCTATTTACGCCCTGTTCCCAAGCCTGACAAGGGCAGCAACCATTTTGGCATTCCAATCACTTTTATAAATTATGGCATACCAGGTATAAAATGTGCGTTAACGTAACCTCTCTGATATTAAAATTGCATTAAAAAAACTGTCGCAAAACAGCGAATCCATTCAACATATGCTTATAGATGTAAGAGACATCAAAATCATATGTTGCTGAAACCCTGCATTTACAACAGCTTCTTTTCAACCTAAATTTTTTATGTATGACTTTTTATTCCTGTTCCGACACACCGTCGCCCCGCAGCGTCTTGGCAAGATTACACCTGCAAAGCTTCCTTCCGCCAAGATAATAAGCCAGGGCCACAAAGGCGAAAACAGTAAAAATAAACGCCAGAATCGGCAAAACCGGAGCTACCCGGATAAACTCCAAAGGTTCCAGATAACTTGCTTTTATCATAACCCCCACTGCCACCGTCGTCAATATCAGAGCAAGGAACATCGGACGCCCCACGATCACCAGAGCTTCTATACAGAATATTTTCCACATTCCTGAGGGAGTCAGCCCTATTGATAAATAACGGCCAAACTCTTTTTTCCGCTGCCGTAAAAATCCCTGCGTATTAGAAAACACATGCGCAGTCCCGATGACAGCCAACAATGTACAAAATCCTCCCAATACAAGTTCATAGCCTGCAATCATTTTGTCATTATCAAGCTTCTCCTGCATTCGGTTTTCACTTTCCACCTCATAGGTTCTGCTGACAATTTTTCTAATCTCGTCCTCAAGCGCACTCAACGCTTCCGGAGACGTCCGCTCCCCGCTCAGCGCCCGGATATAGCAGTCCGACTCCGCTCCCCCTATCTTCCCTGCAATTTTTCTCCACAGAGACAATGGAATAAAATGTACCAGACCATACTCCGATTTTCCATACTCCTCCCTGAGCACAGGAGTCTCATCCGTACAGACAAGTACCGGAATTTCTGCGGAATCCTTTTCCTCCATAAACTGCCCCGCTTCCTCTGATGCCACTGTCCTTTGTAAAACAATGGTATCCAAATCTTCTCTGACATAAGGAATATACTGTGGATAGCGAAAATTGCTGTGGGTACTGTCCCAAATGCGATTTAACAGAATTGCCCCGTCGATTCGGGGAGCTATCCCAACCTGGCCGCAAAACTTTATGAAACTCTCATCGTCCAGTATTATGACAGGCGCATTCACTGTCAGAAAATCGTCTTCTTCCTCTGCCTGTCTCTCCACAAAAGCTGTTACTCCGCCCAAAGCCGTCAATTCCCCGCTTTCGGCATTCTTCGGCAGCCTGCACAAAGCTTCTGCTTTCTGGTATAAAGTGATGCTGTCCGCGCCCGGCAATTCTTTCAGCTCATCTGTAAGCGTAAAATCTGCTATTTTCGTATTCTTCACAGTTGTCATAACATCCCAGACATCCTGGTAGGCCTTAAAATAAGTATAATCCGTACTGATCCCGGAAAGCGTAAAAAAACACTGCATTGTCATAAATCCCAAAAAAGCAAGCACCAGTGAAAGAGAGGTTGTCCGCAGCGCCTTTTTTCTGGCCTTTAACCCATTCCCTGCCAGTTCACCCTCTGCGCCGAACAGCGCCGCCAAAATGGGCGAACTTTTTTTCTTTTTCAACTGCTGCTCATCAGTCCCCTTTATTGCTTCAAGCGGTGTCAGCCTGCTCAGTCTGTTCGCCGGAATCCATGCCGAAATAAGTACTGTCAAAAAAGACAGAAAAAGAATTCCTGTAAAAACAGCCGGATGCCACTGAAAATTCACCTGCCGACCTCCTGCCAGCTCCGCTGTCAGCATACTCATCGCCTTCATAGTACCAAAGCTGAGTACTACTCCTGCGAGAAGTCCTGCAAAAACAGGAACCGTACACAGCAGAAACGCTTCCTGAAGCAAACAAATCCGTATCTGTCCGGGCGTAGCCCCGATGCTGGAAAAAATGCCAAACTGATGGATTCTGCTGTCCATCGACACCGCAAAAGAATTGTGGATGACCAGAATCAGAGAAATACAGACAATCAGCACCACAGCCAGATAGGCCGGCATCAGAAGCCTTGGCATCGGATCTCCCGGAATACGGACAAAATACAGAGATAACAGCTGATAATTGTATGTCACATCACTTTCCGCTGCTCCAAACCACTCCCTGACAGCCTCCATATCCTGATATACGGTTCTCTTATTGAAAAAAAGAACATCCACGGTTGTTTTCTGTTCATCGGACAGTTCTTTATTCACCACCGCCTTCTCCACATTCGCAAAATGCTCCATCAACTCCAGTTCCTCTGCATGAAAAATGCCCGTAATACGTCCGTGCCAGTCTCCGGTTTCCAGCTTTGTTCCTTCAATATTATCCAGCCAGAAATTATAAAAAAGGCTGCACAGAAAAGACAGAAACAGCGCAGCAATAAAGGCCGCCACCATAATCGACAGTCCGGAGGAACGGTTCTGTTTGATATAATCCGCTGAATACTCTCTCCACATATTGCCTACCTCCGTCTCTCATCACTGACGATGCGCCCATCTTCTATGGTCACAATGCGGTCCGCCTCCAATGCAACCTTCTCATCATGCGTTATCAATAAAATGGTCTGATTCAGATTGCGGTTCGACAGTTTCAGCAAATCAATAATTTCCCTCGAATTCTTTCGGTCAAGATTCCCGGTTGGTTCATCGCCTAACAGCAGTGCCGGACGATATATCAGCGAACGTGCAATGGCCACCCGCTGCTGCTGGCCGCCTGATAGCTGGTTCGGCAGACATTCCATTTTATCCGCAATCCCCAGAGAATCAACAATCTGTTCCAGATACTCCTGGTTTGGCTTTCTCTTATCCAGCGCAAGCGGCATCAGAATATTCTTCCGGACAGTAAGCGTGGGAATCAGATTGTAGAACTGATACACCAGTCCCACCTTTCTGCGGCGGAATATGGCGGCCTGCGTCCGGTTCATTGCAGAAATATCCGTCCCCTCCACGAAAATTCTCCCCTCTGTCGGCTGATCAACACTGCCAAGAATATGCAGCAGTGTCGATTTCCCGGAACCGGATGGGCCTACAATAGCGACAAATTCCCCCTTTTCCACGAACAGGTCAATCCCATCCAAAG
>CAOJHI010000188.1 GCA_948436005.1 uncultured Lachnospiraceae bacterium | reverse complement strand
AGGCAGGCCGCAATCAGTTCCCGGCTGTTGCTGCTCGCAATCCCAAGGGGAATCTTTGCCGCGCTCAGTTCCTGCAAAAACGCCGCTGCCCCGGATTTTAAGGGGACATGCTTCGCATACTGTTCATATGCCAAACGGTTCCATTCTTTTTTGATCTCCTCAAGCGACTCCGGTAGCTGAAACCGTTTTTTGAAATACTCGGCAGTCTCGGTAAAGCTCATGCCGGCAATGTCATCCTGCAGATCTTCAGGAAGCGTCTGACCGTATCTGCCCAGATATTCTATATCAATATCAGTCCAGACCCACATGGAATCCATCAAGGTTCCATCCAGGTCAAAAATAACAGCTTTTATTCCGGTTAACATTTCTGTCAGCATCTTTTATCCTCCTGTTTCTGGCCCTGTCAGGGCTGCAGAAGCCTGTTCTTTTCATCCTGTGTCAGTTCCCGCCACATTCCCGGAGCAAGTGTTTCATCCAACGCGATTCCGGCCATGGAAATCCGCTTCAGATATAACACCTGACCGCCGCGGGCTGCAAACATCCGTTTAATCTGATGAAACTTTCCTTCACGCAGGGTAACTTCAGCCTCGGAAATTTCACCGGATTTTAAAATATGAAGCCGGGCAGGCAGCGTGGGTTTCTTTTCCCCGATCTCCATGCCTTCTGCAAAAGCAGCCACATCCTTTTCCGAAAGAGAACCGTTTACGCGGACAAAATACGTCTTTTCTACATGATATTTCGGAGAAAGCATGCGATGGGCCAGGTCTCCGTCATTCATCAGAATAACAAGGCCTTCTGTATCAATATCAAGCCGTCCCACCGGAAACAGCTCTTCCTTGCGCGGGTGGTCGATATAATCCAGAACCGTTTTCTGCAAGCGGTCTGAGGTAGCTGTGATACACCCGCCCGGTTTGTGAAACATCAATGCCACAAAACTTTCGTATTGCAAAAGCTTTCCCTGATATGTAATCTGATCTTTTTCCGGAGCAATTTTCAGTTCCGGTTTTTTTACCGTCTCTTCATTTACCTGAACCATACCGTTTTTCAGGTACTTTTTTACCTCACTTCTTGTTCCGACACCGGCCTGGGTCAGAAACTTGTCCAAACGTATCATTTCCATTGTCTACTGAAGCCTCCAGCCGGGATAATATTTATTTCTGACACTTCCGTTTACGTACTTTCCCCATCCAAGGCCAAAGCCATCTGTACAGACAAGTATCCATCCCTTTTGTTTCTGTGTCTCCTCTTCTTCCGCGGTCAGTTCCAGAGTTTCTCCCTTCAGATACCGAAGTACCCGGGGGTCAGAGGCGCCCAGATTCAGAACGCTAGGAAATGAGGATGCGTCAAGCAGCATCGCAAGAGCCTGAGAAGGTTCAAAACGTTTGCTTTTGAAAGTTCCGAGAAGAATTCCTGTTCGCAGATATCGAATCTTTTGCGGCAAACGGTATGGCGGCAGGAGGAAACACTGTTCTCCAAGCTGTGTAAATATAAAGCTTTTCCGGAATTTTTCCGGTAACTGCCCAAGGAAATCTCTTACTTCCGCCGGAATTTTACTGTGATTTTTCCGAAGTTCAGTTTCTGTATATAATGCAGGCGGAGCATATTCAGTATGCTTTTTTGTATTAGATTCGGTTGTTATGCTCCTCTGCATTTCCCCTTGTGGCAGCTCGGAACGCTTTCTCATAAGTGCAAAAAAATGGCCTTCTCCTTTGATCTTATGCGGCCAGAGCCGGATGCTTTTTTTACATGGCGCTTTCCCGGATGAAAACCCATTCGTCATCTCAGGCTGAACCAGTTCCAGCTCCGGATAACGCATAAGCATGGCAGCGACTGTGTCCTCATCCTCCGCCTCCGAGAAGGTGCACGTTGAATAAGCCAGCATACCGCCCGGCTTTAACATCTGCACCGCACAGTCAAGAATCTCCAGCTGCAAAGGCACGTACGTCTCCGGCCCCCGTTCCTGCCAGGCATCCATGAGAGAATAGTCCTTGCGGAACATCCCTTCCCCGGAACACGGCGCATCGACCAGAATCTTGTCAAAGCAGCACCCGAACTGTTCGAGCAGCTTGTGTGGGGTCTCTGCTGTGATACAGCAATTCGCAGCGCCCCAGATGGCAAGGTTTTTTACAAGTGCTTTAGCCCGGCTGGCGCTGACATCATTTGAGATCAGAAGTCCGCTTCCCTGAAGTTTTGATAACAGTTCTGTTGATTTTCCTCCCGGCGCTGCGCACAGGTCGAGCACAATATCTCCTTCTTCGATGGGAAGCCCTGACGCCGGCAGCATGGCGCTTGGTTCCTGTACGTAATAAAGACCTGCAAAATAATAGGGATGTTTTGTTACGTGTTCATCCTTATGATAGTAAAAGCCGTTTTGGCACCAGGGAACCGGTGACAGGCGAAACGGTGTCTTTAATAAAAAATCTTCTACCGATATTTTTCCGGTATTTACCCGGATTCCGTTGTATTCTTCCCCGGAAAAACATGCCAGAAAGGAATCAAATTCCTCTCCGAGCTGTTTTTTCATCCGCTCCATAAATGTCTTCGGAAGTACTGGTATCACTTACGTTTCCTCCATAGAGAAGGACTGCGCCCGGTAGCCCTCCGCGATAATATCCAGCTCTCTGCCAAAGCGATTCAGCTGGTCAATGTCATTCAGTTCATAAATGCGGTAAAATTCATCCTGGATTTTCAGTACTTCCCTCTCGTTCGCGATTCCGTAAAGATTCTGAAGATTGTTCAGAATATCGGAAACCAGCTTCGTATGAATCTGGAAGGAATTCTGGGCATCCATGATCTCACTGCGCACAAAGGACATTTCATTGTCAAGCGCAATAATTGCATTTGCCGCATTCATCAGTTTTTCACGGATATGATCCGGAATATTTTTCTTGTATTTATACTGTAAGGAGTGCTCAATCGTTGACCAGAAGTTCATGGCCAGTGTGCGGATCTGAATCTCGACTTTTATCTTCCTGCTTCCCTGCAGCGTCTGTACCTCATAGTGGACGATCATATGATAGCTGCGGTAGCCGCTGTCTTTCATATGATTGATATAATCGCGCTCCTTGATGACTTCCATGTCAGTACGCCTGCGGATGATTTCCACAACCTTTTCGATATCCTCCACAAACTGACAGATAATACGGACACCGGCAATATCGACAAGCTTATCTTCAATTTCGCTGATATAAATTTTTTTCTTCTGTGCTTTATCCAAAATGCTGGCAATCGTTTTTACGCGTCCCGTCACCTGCTCAATCGGGCAGTACAGCCCCTGGTTCCGGTGCTCCTGCATCAGGTGTTCAAATTTAACAATGAGCTCTTTTACTGCCAGATCATATGGAGTCAATATTTCACGCCATAACTGTATTTCCATAAATTACCTCCAGGTGGGCTGTGCCCGCATGGGGCTGCTGCAAAACGGCGAATCCATACATTATATGGCATAAATTGATAGGTATCAAAACCATACGTTGTAGGAACGCTGCACTTTGCAGTAACCCGCTTAGCCTTAAATAAATATATTAACATATTTATACTCAAGTTGCAATGAATCGTTTGTGCCTCAATACAGGTCTGAATATTTTTAAAAATAATTTTGCAGACAATTTTACGTGTTCCTGATCTTTTACATATATTGCCGCACATAATTTAAAATCCAGTAAGGATTCACACTGAGTTCCTCGTGCTCCTGTGTGCGAATATAGATCCCAAGATGCAGATGGACATCGAATTTCCCCCTGGTTCCCTCAGGACCATAACCGGTGTCTCCCATTTTGCCCAGGACCGTTCCGGCCGTAACCACATCTCCTACCTGGAAATCACGGCTGTACTGATCAAGATGCGCATAATAAAAATAACCTCCGGAAGGACTCCGTATTCCAATTCGCCATCCTCCCTTTTCGAGCCATCCGATTTTTTCTACAACGCCGTCCGTCATACTGATAACCGGATAATGGCCGGGGATATTTTCAGAAGGCATCAAATCAGTTCCCTCATGTCCGCGTTTACCGCCATAATTCCGTTCAAACATCCAGCTGTTTTCAAATGTAATACCATTGGACAGAACCGGAAAACATTCAATATCATTCCAAACCGCACCGTACGCAGCCTCAAGTTTCTCATATCCTTCACTGTTATATTTCAGCATCTGATACTTCCATTTCAGATACACGGATTCATCAGAACCATATACTCCGGAAAAAGGGCGTCCCGGAGAAATACAGTTCCCGATCAGCATCAGCTCTCCGGGTGACAGCTGTGAGGCCTGTGACAGCTCAAAAAAAGGCTGCAGTTCCGTTTCTGCCAGCCGCTGTTCCCGAAAAGCGGAATCATCCGGCGCCAGATAGGTCAGCCTGATTGCGATACTCTGCTGATAAAGAATTTGTGAAAGCCAGGAGGAAGTCAGAAACAACAGAAAGATCAACAGAAGGTAATGGAGAAATTGTTTGAATTTTTTCATTGCCGGTTACTCCGAAAAGGCTTCCTTCTATTATATGAGCGGTCATGGATGGATAGACCATGTATATTCTCGTCTGTTGCTCACATATGTTAAAGGGACATGATCTTTTGAGGTTTGCGATGCTCCTGCCAGGCCTGTTTATTTTCTTTCTCTATCTTCTCTTTTTTCCGGAAAACGCACTGGAAAGTACGCGTGCCGGATTACTTTTATGGTATCATTCCGTACTTCCTGTTCTGTTTCCTTTCATGCTGGTAAGCAGCCTGCTCCTGAAATTTGGCCTGATGGAACATGTACCGGCCAGGCTGACCAGGCCCTTTGAAAAATTCCTGGGTGTGAGCGTACACGGAGCATTTGCCGTATTAATCGGCTTTCTGTGCGGCTTTCCCATGGGAGCCAAAATAACCTCTGACCTTGAGGCAGAAGGAAGAATAAATGAACGCGAAGCACATTATCTGTATGGTTTTGTCAACAATGTGAGTCCTGCCTTTCTTTTATCGTATGTTGCCGTCAGTCAGATGGAGCTTCCGAAGTATAAATTACTTTTTTTAGGGAACATTCTCGGTGCAGCACTGATTTATGGATATTTTACATCCAGTTCCCTCAAAAAGGGGCGTTCCGAATCCAGGCAGGCTGTCCTTCATGCACTCGACCTTGCCGGGACCTATGAGATCATTGACAGCTGTATCTATGGCGCTGTTTTAAATACCGTAAAACTGGGCGTTTATATTACGGTATTTAAAATTATAAGCGATGCAGTCCTCGCTGTTCTTCCTTCCGGAAATCCGGTCCTTCTGTTTCTCGGGGCATCCATTGAAGTGACCGGAGGCGTACATCTGCTTGCCGCATCACAGTTGTCCGTGCCTGTAAAATTTGTTCTTGTGAATGCACTCTGTGCATTTGGCGGACTGTCCGCTTTGGCGCAGACGGTTTCGATTGCCGGGTTGAAAGAAAAAACGCTTTTTTACTATATAAAAAGCAGGGTAATCATTACCCTGCTCACGATCTCTTTTTCAATTCTTTCGATTCTATTCCTGTGATTCTTCCGGCTCAGACGGCACAGAAGTATAACTGGACGGCGCTACCTGCGGTGAAAGCTCCGCACGGTTTTTGCTTACAATATCATAACAGGACTGAATGGAATTAATAAAGTTATTATACTTGCTGCCAGCAGCCTCAATGGAATGACTCATGATTTTCTCAAGATTATCAAGCATTTCATCGGTATAATGAATCGCACTCATACGGATGTTGTTGGAATCCTCTGTTGCTTTGTCCATGATCTCCTGTGCCTGCGCATTTGTCTGCTCAATCAGCTGATTAGACTGCTGCAGAGCCACCTGCATCACTTCGCTCTCGCTCACGATCTTCTGTGCCTGTGCCTGTGCTTCTGCAATGATGTTGTCCGCTTTCGTCTGCGCATCTTCCAGAATTGCGTCCTTGTTGCTGATAATCTTCTGATAACGCTTAATCTCATCCGGAGTTTTCATACGAAGTTCTCTGAGAAGTTCCTCCAGTTCCTCTTTATTTACCACAATTTTTGTGGACGAAAGAGGCTGAAATTTACAGCTGTCGATAAATTCTTCAATTTCTTCAATAATCTGTTCAATCCTGCTGCTCATAGTGCTCTCTCCTTATTAATTATACTTTATTTATACCCTTCTTCTTTTGTTCAATTTTGCGATAGACAAGCTCTGCAATAGAAAATGGAACAAAGCCTGATATGTCTCCTCCATACCACGCCACTTCTTTGACGATTGTTGAGCTTATGTACGCATAGTTCAGTTCTGTTGCAAGAAACAGTGTATCTACGGTATGATCAATGCTCCGGTTTGTCTGCGCCATCTGTAATTCATATTCAAAATC
>CAOJHI010000187.1 GCA_948436005.1 uncultured Lachnospiraceae bacterium | reverse complement strand
GTAGGACACTACCTCCTGTGACTCCAGCGTATACGTGTCAATATCTCCATTCATCAATGCCGGGATCGCTTTTCTGGTCTCAATGATTTCTTTATAATGTGACAGCATCGACTCCGGATCATCTGTCTGTGCTTCTACGGATGCCTCGCCGCCCAGGCTGTATACTACATTATTATAGTTTGCAAGCCCTGGCTGTGCGGTTCCATCTTCTGCAAACGGCTCCTCAAACCACGCCATACACTCTCTTATCGTGGAATCCGGTTTTGCACCATCCATTCCTATTTCTTCTCCATAATAAAGGAACGGTCTGCCCGGCAATGTCAAAAGCAAATCAGCCGCTACCTTGGCATGGCTCTCTGCCCGGTCTGCATCCTCTCTCGGAATCGGATTTCCTTCCTCATCCGTAAGAATATTTGCTACAAAAATATCGTCTGCCGTCTCGTCAAACTGATACCGAAGCAAACTGATCAATCGGTTCTGATCGTGGTTTGTTATGAACGGACAGTCCACAAATTCGTAATCAGAACCTGCACCCAGTTTGTTATAGTAATCAACCAGGCCGGTTACAAGATTTAAATCTGTATCGTCGGAAAGGCGGTTTGTCTCTGATGCTGCAGCCGGATCATATTTTGTTGTCTCATTCGATACTGCCTCATAGATTTTACCGGAAAGATTAAAATCAAAAATGCTGTGAAGTCCGCCTTCGGAAACAAACGGAACCACATTGTCCGTATTTTTCTCCCATACTTCACCAACCAGATAAACGTCCGGGTATTTTGCCTCTAAATCTGCACGGAAATCTCTCCAATATTCCATATTCTTTTCAAAAATATAATCACTATAGATATTAGAATAATAGTCGCCATAAATATGACGCGCTGCATCCAGGCGGAATCCGTCTACACCTGCTTCCAGCCAGTAACTTGCCACATCCTTGATTTCCTCGCGCAGAGATTCGCTGGAATAGTTCAGATCCGGCATTCCGGCGCCAAAAATACCGATAAAACGGTACCCAGGAACGATTTGCGGCTCACTGCCGTCCTCCGGGGCTTCTAACATCCCCCACTCAATCATCCTCTGCACCATGTCCGGCAAATCATCTGTCCGGTTCCATACCGTAGCCTCTGGTCCCCTGGTTGCATTATCATACATCGGATACTGTACCGTATATCCCTCCATAGAACCGTGCTCTGCCAGATAAGCCTCCTCTTCCTCATGAATCTCTTCTGCTGATTTTTCTACAAAATTCGCATCATCCGGAACAAATGTAAAATAGTCCCAGTAAGGATTCTCGCTTCCATCTTCCAGAACCGGACCTTTCAGTGCCTCCTGAAACCAAACATTGCTGAAACCGCAATGATTCACTACCAGGTCCATAATCACTTTAATCCCATACTCGTGACACGTATCCAGCATGCTCCTGAATTCTTCCATTGTACCGTAATCGCTGTTTGTCTCATAGTAATTCCGCACATCATAACAGTGATCACTGCTGGAATCTGTAATTGGCATCAGCCAAATTCCTGTGATCCCCAAATCTGCCAGGTATGGAACCTGCTCTTCAATTCCTTTGAAGTCTCCGATAGAGTCTCCGTTTGAATCACGAAACGCACGTACAAAAATTTCGTAGTAGACATCGCCTGCCTGCTCGTCGATGATCCCGTCCTTTGCTTCAAATCCGGAAGCGCCGACAGCAACGCCTGTGGTCTGCATACCAAACAACATCGCTGCTGCAAGACCAGGCGCCAGGAACCTTTTCCAAGACCGATTCGTTCTTTTTCTCTGCTGCATATACATTCCCTCCTGCGCACTTAAACAGAATCCCAGCTCAAAATGGTTTGCATTTTGCCCAAAATCCCATTTTTTTAATTTTCTGTAACTTATGGCCATATTCTACATTGCAATTGTAACATGCCCATTCACAGGAAACCATGGAATAACGTTTCACATTTGCAAAACAATCTTCCAATGTCTTTGCCTATGCCAGCCATCGCTTCATAACACGGTCTCTTTTTTATTGTCAATGTCCTGAAGGCTATTTCCCCTATTTGAGAAAATACGCAATCACGTTTCTTACATTTTCACCATGCCCGGTGTTCACCATAACGCAGAGCACCGGCGATTCTTCCGTACCGCCGAACTCCTGAAACAGCCCGCTGCCGGAAATATCAAGCCCATAAGGCTTTGCCTCATGATAAGAAACAACCGTCCCTTCCACATCCCGCTCAGCCTCCTGCCCTTCCAGGATACGGCCCGAAAGCTCCTGATACGTCTCCTCCGGCAAAAATTCACTGAGATCAGCGAACATTCCAAGTGTACAGCCTTCTTCAAAATAATCCTGAGGGCAAACCACAACATCAATCGCAGCAGCTGACATCTTCGTGACAAAAGCCATCTGCATCTGATAATCATCCAGCCCATAATTTTCCACAGAAACGTAATCATTACGCCCAGGCTCCAGATACTGGGCAAGTGCCTCATTCAGTTCCTCCGTCTGCGCAATACGGCTTCCGTTCACAAACGCAAGCGACAGCACACATTCAGAGCGGTTGAAAATCATTCCGTTCAGTAAACTTCCGTCTGCAGCCAGAGCAATCAGAACCACCACTACTTTCAACAAGTAGTAATCTTTGAAATACTGGAGCTTCTGTTTGCCGGAAAGATTCCGAATATCCTTTTTTCCGAATGAATCATCACGTTTCTGATAAATCACAGAATCGTCATCTAATGCTGTCTTTTTATGTTCAATATTCATCTTCCGCACCTCGCTGGCTGTACTCGCACATAACGCATATTTTTATTCTATCTGATCTCACTTCCATGTGCAAATAAAAAAACAATAAACTGTCCCCGCATAGGTATGCAAATAATTCCTGTTGATACAGAATTAAGATCTGTAAGAGGCTCCCGGCACTTGTATTTTTGCAAGTTAAAACAGGGCTGTTACCGGAACGTTTTATTTGCACGCTGCATATCACGTCACCCCGGCAACAACCCTGTTTTTACTCTGTTCTATCTTTTATAACGGCTAGCGCTCCTCGTCAAAGGTCACACATTCCGTCTCGTCACAGCAGCAGGCTGCTGCACCGGAAACATCTACATGTTCTGCATGGCAGGCACAGTTCTCATTATATTTGCATTTCACTGCCTCGCATTTGATATCTGCATGGAAAGACGGGCTTCCCATTGAGCTTTTGGCGCTGTCTCTTTTGCGCTCCTCGAAACTCTGGCAGCATGTATCCTGGCAGACTTTTGCATCCTGACCACCGATTTCGATATCGCCTCTGCTGCAGTACATTGCATTGTTGTATACACAATTCTGTGCGGAACAAACTAAAGCTGGCATAATGTTACCTCCTGAATTTTATCATTTTCATGAGATAGTTTTTGCAGTTTGGGGCAAAATATGCATGGTGGGGAATTTGAATTGGTTTAAAACGGACGCGCCTGGATGGGCGGTACAAAAACGGGGTTCCAGCAAACAAGTCACCCCTTATTTTGTACCGCCCATCCAGGCGCTGACAGTGAATTTGAAGGTGCGGTTTGTTTGCGGGATTGTACCTCCTGACCCAGCCTTTCAGTATGCCTATTTTTCCTGTATCTCCGGGAAGAAGCTTTGTGGTGGCTCAGTTTGCCCGCACTTCCTGGCGCATGAAGCCGAGGTAGGCGCCGCCGAAGGCTACCAGAAGCAGAGCGGCCAGGCCGGTCAGGTGAGGCCAGACAAGAAGGACGCTCTGGCCCAGGCTTAAGTAGCCGCTGACGGCGCCTATAAGCTGGTCTACGGTCACTACGTTGACGGAGCGGACGCCGGGATTCATGATTGTGGAGATAGCTTCGCTGTACAGGTAGTATGGGGATAGGCGGTTTATTCCAAGATTTAAGGTGTAGTGATTCATGGAATTTACCATGGCGTTGTACTCATTGTTGATCGGATACATGGCATTTGCGATGATGCTTGCGACCAGGCTCATGAAAATTGCGAAAAAAATCCATAAGGCGATTGAGGCCAGCGCTGAGGTTGCCGCATGGCGGCAGACAACGGAAAAAAGAATGGAAACCGCCAGCCAGAATGCGACATAGATTACGGTAAAGGTCAGGAAAATAAGTACCCGCCAGATTTCTTCGCCGGATGGCTTCAGGCCTGTCACCAGAACGCCCATTGCACCGAGCATGGTTCCCATTGTATAAATAATTGCCGCAATCACAGCCGTTCCGGCCAGGAATTTACCGATGATAATGGAATCCCGGTAAATGGGCTGTGACACCAGCCGGTTCAGGGTACCGCCCGCGCGTTCGCTGTTTATGGCGTCAAAGCCGAGCGCAAGTCCGATTATGGGACCGAGCAGCGCAATAAATGACAGAAAGGACGGAATCGAATTTCCGCTTGTTGTATACAGCTTTAAAAACAGAAAATTGCTGTCTTCTGCACTCCCAAGTGCTGTCAGTGCACCGTACAGACTGGCAAAGCTGGTACTTCCGATCAGAATCAGCAGAATCAGAAAACGTTTGCTCTTCAGATGATCAGCCAGCTCCTTGCGATACAGGGCTCCCAGGCCTGTCATACCGCTCACACGCGCCCTATTTTTCATACTTCCATCCATGCTTTTTCTTTTTTTCCATGCCATTTGTCTCATTACTCTGTCCTGCCTTTTCAAAATATCGTCTATAAATTTCATCCAGGTCGCCGCCGCGCTGATGCAGGTGCAGCACCGTATATCCGTATTCTCCCAGAAACCGCGTCAGAGATGCCCGAAGATCGGTCTTTGCATCAATCAGAAACGTGTTCCCTTCCTTGCTGATCCTTAAGACTCCTTCCTGCCCGCGCAGCATGCCAAGCAGCCTGTCATCACAGGGCTGTACCTCAAGCTCCAGAAGATAACTGCCATCCCTGCGAATCTGTTCTTCCAGTTCGGGAAGTGTGCCGCTTGCAATCAGCTGACCGCCCACAAAAATCCCAACCCGGTCACAGACCTGCTGAATCTGGTGAAGCTGATGGGAGGAAATCAGAATCGTCCTCCCGTCCTCTTGCGCCAGCTCGCGGATCAGAGTCAGCAGCTCCCGCATACCCTCGGGGTCAATTCCGAGCGTCGGTTCATCCATAATAATGATTTCCGGATCCTTCATTAAAACGTCCGCAATGCCAAGCCTCTGCCGCATACCCTTTGAATAAGTCCCTGCTTTCCGGTCAGCTGCCTGCTCCATTCCGACGCGGTTCAGCAGATGGGCGATCCGCTCCTCCAGCGCTTTGCCGGAAAGCCCGTTCATCCGCCCGGTAAACCGCAGATTCTGTCTGCCTGTCATATCAGAGTAAAAGCCCACATTGTCAGGCAGATAGCCTGTGATGGATTTTACCTCCAGAGGATTTCTTGTACAGTCCATCCCCTCAATCAGTGCACTGCCTTCCGTTGGCTCCGTAAGACCGAGCAGCATCAGGATTGTCGTGGTTTTTCCTGCTCCGTTCGGCCCGAGCAGCCCGAACACTTCCCCGCGTTTTATGCTAAGATTCAGGTCATTTACCGCGGTCTTGGCACCATACTGTTTTGTCAGATGCGCGATTTCAATTACATTTCTGCTTTTTTCTGTCATGCTCACCGTCTCCCGTACTTTTTAAAGATAAAGCCAAGCCCGAACACCAGCACCACAATCACCGCAATAGCCGCAAGCCCCCAGGTCGTGGACGTCTTCACAGAGATACGAAAATCTGCATTTGATGAAACCTCGCTGTTGCTGATACGCATACTCGTCACATAGTCGCCCGTAATCGCATTCTCACACGGCTTTACATAAGCCGTAATCTCCTTCGTCGCACCGGCTTCCAGTGTATCAATGGTTGACTCCTCAAAACGTACCTCCCAGTTCGTCGGCGCAGATGAAGTCAGATTCAGATTCGTCAGGTCAACGTTTCCGGTGTTCGTGACAGAAAGAGTTACCGCAGACTCCTTATTTTCATAGGCATCCATACTGAGACGCCCGTCCGGTGTGGAAAGCAGCACGCCGTATGTACCTGTAATGCTGACCTTTAATTCCTCTTTCAGCGTATCATTTGCTGAAACTGCTGTGCATGGAATTGTATAATCGCCCTTTTCGACATTTGCAGGCGGGATCACTGCAACCGTCAGCCCCTGGCTTTTCCCGGTATCTACAGAAAGGCTGGCCACATTCGCCGCCTCTCCTGACGGCGTGAACGTTACCTGCCATCCCTCCGGCGCCTGTGCTGACAGGCTGTAGGACTGATTGATACTGCGGTTATTTACAATCGTTGTGTCAAAACTGAACGACGTTCCCGTTGTTCCCTGCTGCTCCGGATATTCTGAGGTAAAGCTGCTCTCCCCCGCGTCCTCCTGACTGACCGTCACTTCCAGCTCCAGTGTGTCTTTATTGCCAGTTCCTCCGTCTGCCTGCAATTCCAGTGTGTAGACACCCTCGTCCGTCCCTTCCGGAACTGTCAGGCTGAAGTTTGCCAGCGCATCCCCGGACTGCGATTCCGTATCTGCAGCGCCGTCCACGTGAACCTTTGTCACCTGATTATTTCCTCCTCTGAAATATCCGGTCCAGTTCTCCGGCAGATTT
>CAOJHI010000186.1 GCA_948436005.1 uncultured Lachnospiraceae bacterium | reverse complement strand
CTACTGCTTCTATTTCATTTTTAAACATATCGTTTCCTCCCTGCACATACTCCGGCCAGTTTACAGCTGCACTGCTGTCTTTTCCACATCTGCCCCTGCCGTCTGACCGATAAAATATAGTTAGAAAGCCGGGCGCGTATCAAGCCGCCCGGCTTTTGGCCAAAACAATTTCAACACATCGGAATCTGATCTTCTCAAATTCAGGTATCGTCTTTACAGAATTTAGAACAGTCCGGAGATCTTTCCTGTCTCGTCTACATCAATTCTCTCTGCAGCCGGAACCTTCGGCAGACCCGGCATTGTCATGATTTCACCGGTCAGGGCTACAATAAAGCCTGCACCTGCGGAAATCTTCAGATTACGTACCGTAACTTCGAAATCGGTCGGAGCGCCAAGCTTTGTCTGGTCATCAGTCAGAGAATACTGTGTCTTTGCAACGCAGATCGGGCAGTTGCCGTAGCCAAGTGCCTCAAGCTCTTTTGCCTGTTTCTGAGCATTTGCAGTCAGAACAACCTTCTTTCCGCCATAGATCTTCTGTACGATCTGATTCAGTTTATCCTCAATGCTTCCTTCCAGCTCATAGCTGTATGTGAAGTCGTTCGGCTCTTCCACAAGACGGATTACTTCTTCTGCAAGACGTTTTCCACCTTCGCCGCCCTTTGCCCATACTTCAGAAAGTGCAACGTTTACGCCGAGTTCTCTACATTTGCTCTCTACCAGATCAAGCTCTGCCTTTGTATCGGTCGGGAATGCATTGATTGCAACCACGCACGGAAGTTTGTATACGTTCTTGATATTGCTTACATGCTTCAGAAGGTTCGGAAGACCCTTCTCAAGTGCCTCAAGGTTCTCATTGTTCAGATCAGCCTTAGCCACGCCGCCGTTGTATTTCAGTGCACGAACTGTAGCTACGATAACAACTGCGTTCGGTGTCAGTCCTGCCATACGGCACTTGATGTCAAGGAACTTCTCTGCACCGAGGTCTGCACCGAAGCCTGCCTCTGTGATTGCATAATCGCCGAGCTTAAGCGCCATCTTTGTAGCGATTACGGAGTTACATCCATGAGCGATGTTTGCGAACGGTCCGCCGTGTACGATAGCCGGTACATGCTCCAGAGTCTGAACAAGGTTCGGCTTCAGAGCGTCCTTCAGCAGTGCACACATAGCACCCTGAGCATTCAGATCACCTGCTGTTACCGGTTTCTGCTCAGATGCTTTTCCGTATGTATAACCAACGATAATTCTTGCAAGACGGTTCTTCAGGTCTGTGATGTCACTTGCAAGACACAGTACTGCCATGATCTCAGATGCAACTGTAATGTCATAGCCGTCCTCTCTCGGCATACCGTTTGTCTTTCCGCCAAGTCCGTCTACCACGAAACGAAGCTGACGATCGTTCATATCCACACATCTTCTCCATGTAATCTTACGCGGGTCGATGTTGAGTGCATTGCCCTGGTAAATATGGTTGTCGATCATAGCTGCAAGCAGGTTGTTTGCTGCGCCGATTGCATGGAAGTCACCTGTGAAGTGAAGGTTGATATCTTCCATCGGAACTACCTGTGCGTATCCGCCGCCTGCTGCTCCGCCCTTTACGCCGAATACCGGTCCGAGAGACGGCTCACGAAGAGCTACCATAACGTTTTTGCCAAGCTTCTGAAGTCCGTCAGCCAGACCAACTGTCGTAGTTGTCTTTCCCTCACCTGCCGGTGTCGGGTTGATTGCTGTAACGAGAACCAGCTTGCCATTCGGCTTGTCAGATTCTTTCAGAAGATTGTAGTCGATTTTTGCCTTGTAATTTCCATACTGCTCCAGATATTTCGGGTCAATACCAGCTTTTGCTGCGATCTCCGTAATCGGAGACATAACGGTTTCCTGTGCGATTTCAATGTCAGATTTAAATCCCATTGTAGTAAAATCCTCCTTATATTATAATTTGTTTGTGAACTTTTGAACTTTTCCGTAAGGTACAAAAAAAGCACCTCAAGCGTCTGATGAATCTCATGCACCCAGCCGGCTTGCCGTTTTCCCGGCTCCCGGAGGCAATCAGAAAAGGGCCAAAATACAAACGAAGCAAAATCTGCAAATACAGATCCGCAAAATCTGTCCGCCGCTTTTCTTTTACCATACCGATAACCGCACTAAAACTGCGCAAAGGGACACCACATCCATCTTAACGCAGTAGCGGAAGCGATACTGTAACGCGGAGGTACTCCTTCGTTCACATAAAGACCTTCCCATCTTGTGACACTTAACGTACTTGTATCTTCTCTACTTTCATAGAAACAGATATAAAATTGTTGATGAAGATTTCTGTCAGCTGCCGTCTGCTCTTTGCACCTTACTTTGAGACCGCGGAAATAAAAAAGACAACACTTGTTTTTCAAATGCTGTCCAGACGGTCGACAAGTCCTATTATCTTGATTACCCTGTGGTGCTCCACAAAATCCGTCAGCAATCAAAACCTTCAACTGTTGCTTATTATAGCAGATAACTTTGGGCTCGTCAAGAAATTGACAAGAAAATATCAGGAAAATATTGTATTATTTTCAGTGCAAAATGTCCACGATAAGCGCACAGATCTCCCTCAGAATATTGTGCGGCTGCATTCCCAGATCTGCGGACGCCGGAATCCCGGAGACAGACTCATACCCTGCTGCCCGGGCAAACTTCACTGCACGGTAAATGTGGAAGTTGTTGGAAATTACGCCTACCTTCTTATCTTTCAGATGATACTTCTCATCCGAAAAGCGCAGATTTTCCTCTGTGCTGGTGGACTGATCTTCCAGCAGCAGACGGTCTGCCGCAACACCTTTCTGCGTCAGATACTCATACATACACTGTGCTTCCGATATTCCTTCATCCGGCCCCTGGCCGCCGGAAAGCACAAATTTTGTGTCCGGATTTTCCTGTGCATAGGCAACAGCCTGATCCAATCTGCGCCGCAAAGCCCGTGAAGGAACTGTCCCCCGCACCTGCGCCCCGAGTACGACAACATAATCCAGCCCCGGCTCCGGTTTTGCGCCCATGGCTCCTGCAATCCTGCTGCCGAATACAGCAATCACGACAATCCCTACCGCCATCAGTGCGCCCATTGCACCGATTGCAAACCGGACAGAAGAACCCGGATGTCTGGCCTGGTAAAGGAACATCTGCCAGAGAAGTATAAAAAACGCACCTCCGGCAAGCCAAATCCAGGCAATACTCGTGTGAAAGCCTGCATATAAAATAATTGCTACATAATATAAAAAGCACAGGATGCCCAGAACCAGACATCCTGTTTGTAAATAATTTCTCATACTTTATCCTGTTTCACTCTTTTTAGCTTGTTAAAACCCTCATTGTGAATCGTTATCTTCCACAGCAGAATTTATATTTTTTACCGCTTCCGCACGGACACGGATCGTTGCGGCCCACTTTACGGCCTTTTACGATCGTATTCATCTTTTTCGCTTCAAGATAAAGCGCTTTTTTCTTCTCTGCGTCAAAAATCTTGTCCCATGCCGGCAAATTGTAAAGCCAGTCTGCCTTTGCATCCACCATATTTTTATAAAGCAGTTCATTGTCAAAATCCAGGCTTACAACCGTATCTTCTTCCATCTCCTCAATCGGGTTCGGCTTTTTCAGGCTGTCGTTGATTCCATCCAGAAAGCCTGTCATTTTCATAACCGGAATGTTGTATTTCTCTGCCAGCTCTTTTACGGTGCCGGAAACTGCTTCCTCCGGGTTCTCAAGAAGCTGTTCGTAAATCCCTTTCTCTGTCAGAAAATAATCAGACCAGAACTGCTGAAGCTGCTTTTTATCTGTCTCCTGAGAGTATGCTACCTCTCTCCATGTCTGTAATAATCCCATAATGCTACCATCCTTTGTTTCATAATTTTCATCGTAATGATCTTTTAAAAAATTCTTTCTTATTATATAACACTTTGTCTGTCATGACAAGTAAAACACGGCGTTTTCATAAAAAGATACTTTTTCAGATATTTTATAAAATTTTTTTCATTCAGTGTATATTCTCTCAAAAACCGGCCATACTATAACTAATCTCACAGGAAAACAGCTCATCGGAGCGAACGGAAACTTTTCTTATGAGATTAGCGTATGCTCTTATCATTGGATCCCCCTCCGATGATAATACAAAAGATAAAAAAAATACTTATCCTCCCCTTTATAGAATCTGCAGATGTAAAAAAACGTACATCTGCAGATTTTTAATTGAAAAAACTGACATTTTTTGATATAATTTCACAAAAAATACCTGTCAATTCAGGAAAAGAAAGGGAGAGGAATTAAGTTATGGATGCTTCAATGTTTATCGGCACATGGTGGTCCCTCGTACCGCCGCTACTGGCCATCATTCTGGCCCTCATCACAAAGGAGGTTTACAGTTCCCTGTTTGTCGGTGTTGCTGTGGGGGCACTGCTGTACACAGGTTTTCAGCCATGGAATGCCTTTGTAGCATTTTTTGACATCATGAAAAGCAGTATGAACCTCAATATTCTGATTTTCGACGTACTCCTTGGAATGATTATCGTTCTGATGGCAAAATCAGGCGGTTCCGCCGCATACGGCAACTGGGCCGGCAAGAAAATCAAATCAAAAAAAAGTGCACTGCTCGCTACGACCGGCCTCGGGGTTCTTATTTTCGTAGACGATTATTTTAACTGCCTGACTGTTGGTTCTGTTATGCGTCCTGTTACAGACCGATTTAAAGTTTCCAGAGCCAAGCTCGCCTATATCATTGATGCCACAGCGGCTCCGGTCTGTATTATCGCACCAATTTCCAGCTGGGCTGCTGCTGTGAACTCCTATGTTCCGGAGGATGCCGGTATTACAGGTTTCCAGCTCTTTCTCAGAACCATCCCCTACAATCTTTACGCGCTGCTCACCCTTGCCATGGTGCTTTATATTATTTTGACCGGCTTTGATTTCGGCCTGATGAAAAAACATGAGCGAAATGCTGCAAAGGGAGACCTGTTTACAAGCGGTGCTGAAGAGTTTGAGCAGTCAAAGCCGGAAGAGAATTCCACAAAAGGCCATGTTATGGACCTTGTCCTTCCTGTGGCTGTTCTGATTGTATCTGCGATTGGAGCCATGGTCTATACAGGTTTCCTGGACGGCGCAACGGACATCATAACTGCATTTGCAGGCTGCGATGCAGAGACCAGCCTGATTTTTGCCACAATGGTTACTGTTCTGTTTATGATGGCGCTGTATCTTCCGCGTAAAGTCATTACCTTCAAAGGCTTTATGGACAGCTTTGTGGATGGATTTAAGCTGATGATCCCTGCGGTTGCGATTCTGATCTTTGCATGGTCCCTGAAAGGAATGGGAGATGCGCTCGGCATTGCTGATTTTGTAAAAAACCTTGTGGGCACGAATGCCTCCGCAAGTGTGATTATTCCGGCCATCATGTTCATAATCGGTACCTTCCTCGGTTTTTCCACTGGTACAAGCTGGGGAACCTTCGCAATTCTGGTGCCGATTGTAACAGCCATGTTCCCTGGTGCAGCAAATATGGAAATGATGGTTATCTCCGTATCTGCGGTTCTGGCCGGCGCTGTC
The DNA here is from genome assembly GCA_948436005.1 of uncultured Lachnospiraceae bacterium. Classification (GTDB taxonomy): domain Bacteria; phylum Bacillota; class Clostridia; order Lachnospirales; family Lachnospiraceae; genus Choladousia. Next base: position 1,087 of record CAOJHI010000186.1, on the reverse strand, counting down.
TGCGGAGACCACGTATCTCCGATCTCAGATACCACGGTAATGTCCTCCGCAGGCGCACAGAGCAACCATATCAACCACGTATCAACCCAGATGCAGTATGCGGCAGTTGTCGCAATCGTATGCGTCATCGGCTACCTGGTTGCTGGAATCGTGAAAAACTGGTACATCACACTGATTTTCAGCCTCCTGCTTCTGTTCGTTGTCCTGACGGTTATGAAAAAGCGTTTTCCTGACAAAGCAGAATGAAAAAGACTGAAATAAATACGTAATCGTCCATTGAATCAGATTTTTGCTTCTGTAAAAACATAATAAATGGGCTGGTGCATTGATGCCATATGAAATACCGAGATTCCTTTCTCAGGAAATTCGGTATTTCATATTTATCACCTTCCAATGCACCAGCCCGTTTTTTTCTTAGCTCAAATGTTCAATTGCCGCACGCTCAATCGCAATGCCTTTTCTATAGCGGTCCGCAAATGCTTCAAACCCTTCCACATCCTTCGGTTCCGGTTCCATGCGCGTCCCTTTATTTCCTGCAAACACTTTTGTGTCAAGATACTCTTCCAGGCTCTCGTCCTCTGCTTTGTTCAGCATATAAGCAGCAAGCAGTGCCATTCCCCATGGGCCGCCCTCTCCCGCTGTTTCCATCACGGAAACCGGAGCATTGATCGCAGCTGCCAGGATACTCTGACCAACACCTTTTGTCTTAAAGAAGCCGCCGTGTCCAAGCATCTCATCAATAGCCACCTGTTCTTCTTTCAGAAGAATATCCATTCCAACTTTCAGGGCACCAAGTGCTGAATAGAGATGTGCCCGCATAAAGTTGGCAAGATTGAAACGGCTCTTCGGAGTGCGCACAAACAATGGCCTTCCTTCACTTACGCCTGTAATGTTTTCTCCGGAAAGATATCCATATGACAGCAGTCCTCCGCAGTCAGAGTCTCCCTCCAGTGCTTTCTCATACAATACGGTAAACAGCCGGTTTTTATCTGCTTCAACGCCAAAACATTCCGCAAACTCTCCCAGCAAGCCTGCCCATGCATTCAGATCAGACGTACAGTTATTCAGATCGGAAGAGCACACGTCT
>CAOJHI010000185.1 GCA_948436005.1 uncultured Lachnospiraceae bacterium | reverse complement strand
GAAGTGCTCTCTTCCCCAGCCGTAACGCCCAAGGTTCCAAGGTTAAATGAGGTCTCCGTGATACCGGCGTAACGCTGGCTGATGGTATTCACACCTTCCTCCACAGCAGCTACAAAATCGATCACAGTAGCAGAGCATTCCTGGGTCAGCACAGATTCCGGCAGCTCAGCCGGCGCATAGGTGAAAGAATAACCGGCTTCCGTTCGGTCGTACTGCTGCGCGAACAGCTCAATGGTGCGGTCCATCTCAGCCTTGAAAGCATCCTCATACTCTTTAGAAAATACGATGGTTGCGCTGGACAATGCAGGGATAGCGGTCATACCTGTACCGCCTGTGAAAGAAGCGATCTGCACATCAATCCCATTATACTTCGCCCATGCCATACAATAGTTAACTGCTTTAATGGAATTGGCACGGTTTTTATCAATGTCAACACCAGAGTGTCCGCCTTTTGTTCCTGACAGATCAATCGTATAAGCAACTTTGCCATCAGCAGGTGCTTCGCTGGTAAGCGGCAGGGTATACAGATAAGCCATGAAACCGCAGGCTGCAACCGTACAGGTCGCGTAGTCCTCAGAGTCAATGTTGATCAGATAAGCAGCATCCGTAACCCATGCAGGATCCATATTGCCTACGCCGGAAGGGCTTCCGCCCTCTTCATTAATCGTAATGATCACGCGCAGCGGTCCATGCGCATATTCATCCGTAGTAACCAGATACATTGCGCTGACCATACCCATACCGTCGTCAGCGCCAAGACTGGTGTGTCCGTCAGACGTTATTTTATTCGCATCCTTGTCCACAACAACGGTGACAGGAGACTGTGTCATATCCCGGTCATCATCGGAAACAACCACCATATCCATATGTGCCTGCAGGATGGTCAGAGGCGCATCCTCATATCCAGCAGTAGCCGGAACATCCCAACGAACGTTTCCAACCTCATCCTGCATGGATTCAAATCCGTGGTTTTCACCCCATGCATAAAGATAATCGCTGATGCCATCCGTATTTCCGGATCCACGCGGAATCTTTGCAATCTCCTCGAATTCGGCAACCATGTTGTCAAACATTGTGTCTTCATCCAGAACACATACCTCTTCCGCGGCATAAGCAGCACTGCTGAACATGCATACAGCAGTACAAAGGAGTAAACAGCTTAATCGTTTTAATCTTTTTTTCATAATAGATTCTCCTTCCTTTTTTATAGTGTATAATTATACATAGCGTGTCACCAATTGTCAACGAAAATAATGAATAATTACAAGAGGTGTGTCATAAATATACTCCTCACAACATCAGCGAATTGAGCATATGACCAAAAACAAACCCTCTGAGCCCCGTATTTGGTGGCCCAAAGGGTTTTATTCCACTCATTTTCACCTGGAATCAATTCTGAATCAATTCTCCTGTTGAGGGATCGAATTCATTCATATATGCATCCACGACATGTCCGTTTTCATTCACATAACATCCCGGGACAGGATTTCCGTTCGCATCCACTACGGTTCCGTTGGAAACATGTACATTGTAAACCAGTGTTCCGGATGAATTAAATACCATTGGATAAACAGTTCCCACGTCCTCCGGTTCCTGCGCATCTTGATCGTCTCCGCCTTCTGCTCCATCTGGCTCCTGCGTTCCCTGATCTCCTTCCGCTGAACCCGGTTCCTGCGTTCCTGTATTGTCTCCGCCCTCTGCTGAACCCGGCTCCTGCGTTCCTGTATTGTCTCCGCCTTCTGCCGTTTCCGGCTCCTGCGCTCCTGTGTCACCTTCACCGCCTGCTGTTCCTAACGTCTGTGTTCTGCTGCCCGGTGTAAAGGATACGGTTTCATTGCGGCCCGTAAAATTCTCAAGATGCAGCGTACCGCTCTGCCCCTCAAGCTGCGGCAGAATTTTCTTCATATTGGCAACCTTTTCCTCCAGGTACTCATCCTGCCCAAGCTGTGCTTCCACCTGTCCGATATATACCGTAATATCCATGTTATCTCCAAAACGGACTTCGGATGCATTCACCTCATGATAGGAAAGAAGCTGGGTCAGACTCAGGATTGTACGCAGTTGCGCACTGCTGCTGGTCGGCAGCTTCTGATAGAGTACGGATTCCCCCACACTGGCTCCCGTAATAATCGGAATACCACTATACAGCTCATCCGTCATCTCCAGTATCACCCCGCTCTGGTCAAAATAGACATATCCATTCTGATCAATATATCCTGCCAGGTCTTTTTCCGTCACCTGTATTTCCAGATGAGACGGTGATTTCATCTGCACATGCAGAGAGCTGAGAAACGGGAGTGAGTCCGGAATTGCCCCCTCCCTGTATTTCCAGAGCAAATACAGCGTATTCTTCCCAAGCGCCCCTTCGCCAAGGCCTGCTGTAATCTCCTGCGAAGAATGTCGCGTATTGCCGTACACATCTGCTTTTCTTACCTGAAACAAAAATACCACGCCTAAAAAAAGCAGGAAAAGCAGCGCCACCACTGCAAGCTTAATAAGTCGTCTTTTTCTTTTGTTGATTCTGCCCATTTTTTCACCTGTACCTTCTGATGTCCGCCCCCAGCCGGGCCAAATCCCGCTCAATTGATTCATAGCCTCGGTCTATATACGTCATATCACTTATCACCGTACTACCTCTTGTCTGAAGTGCCGCAATCACCAACGCCGCCCCGCCCCGAAGATCAGGCGGCTCAAGCATGCCCGTATGAAGCTGCGCCACACCGTCAATGACTGCACGGCTGCCCTGTATTTCTATTTTTGCCCCCATCTTTTTCAACTCATCCGCAGTGCAGAAGCGGTTCTCAAATACTGTCTCGCAAATGCAGCTTCTCCCCCTGGCTCTGCAAAGAGCTGCCATCAAAGGAGACTGCAAATCAGTCGGGAACCCTGGATGAGGAGCTGTCTCAAGATACGGCACCGCACACACGCGGCCCTCCGGTATATGCTGTGCGTCCAGATACACAGCCCCCTCCCTGCAGGAAAGGTTCACTTCCATCTGGCCCAGAATCTCCGGCAGTGTCCCGAGACGCGAGGCATCATCATTTATGATTTTGACCATACCCCCGGTTGATGCAGCTGCAAGAAGATAGGTCCCTGTCACAATACGGTCTGCCTTCATCCTGTAACAAACCGGTCCAAGCGGCATTCCTCCGCAGATTCGGATGCTGCCGTTCTCCTCTCTTTTTATCCTGGCTCCCCGGCAGTTTAAAAATTCACAAAGTTCATCAATTTCCGGCTCTCTGGCAGCATGTTCAATCAAAGTCTCCCCTTCAGCGCACACAGCTGCCAGGATTGTATTTTCCGTTGCTCCCACACTCGGAAACGGAAGTGATACAACATTGCCGTGCAATTCCTGTGCGCTGGCCACAATCCGGTTTTCTCCTGAAAATTCTGCTCCCAGATGTGCAAGTGCCCAAAGATGCTGGTCAATCGGCCTTGCGCCAATCGCGCAGCCCCCCGGAAGCGGAAGCACTGCTTTTTTCATTCTACCAAGAAGTGCGCCTAAAAACAAGACAGAAGAACGGATTCTTGCAGCTTCCATAGCCGTAATCTCATACCGGCACACCTCAGAAGCATCCACCTGTACCATTCCTGCGTGCTGTTCCACCCGGCATCCGAGCATTTTCATAATCTCAAGTGTATCATTCACGTCCCTGATCGAAGGACAGTTTTCAATAACACAAACTCCCGTGCCCAGCATACACGCTGCAAGTATCGGAAGTACACCGTTTTTGGAGCCCTGTACCTCCACTTCTCCGCAAAGTGGAACTCCTCCCCTGATTTCCAGATAGCTCAAGTCCATCCCCCGGCTTTCCTTTTGCCGTCCAAATGCGGCAAAACACCATATACCTCAGTATATGCGCCGGGAAAACTTTTGCTACTGCCTTTTTCATTCTCTTTTTCTAAGGAAAAGCTTTGTGCCCTCCGGCTATCCCCTTCCCGGGTAATGGCAATGACGGCTGACAGACAGAGCCAGCCCCATCTCTGCGAGCAAAAACAACACAGAAGTACCTCCATAGCTGATAAACGGCAGCGTAATTCCCGTATTCGGAATAGTATTCGTAACTACTGCAATGTTCAGAATAACCTGTATCGCAATATGCCCCATAATACCGGCTGCAATCAGCGAACCAAATAAATCCGGGGCATGCGTTGCAATTACCATAAAACGCCATAAAAGCAGGAAAAACAGTAACATCAGAAGCAGTGCCCCGAAAAGTCCCAGCTCCTCGCAGATCACTGCAAAAATCATATCATTCTGTGCTTCCGGAACGAACCCAAGCTTTTGCAGGCTGTTTCCCAGGCCCCTGCCAAACAGTCCGCCGGAACCGATTGCATAAAGCCCCTGCATGGTCTGATATCCTTTTTCATAAAGCTCCGGATTCCGCCAGATCGCAAGCCGCTCCAAACGGTACTGCTCCAGGCTCAGAAAGATACCGAGGAAACCTGTGCCCATCAGCAAAATCCACAAAAACGGCAGATACCTTGGATTTGAAATAAAAATCATGATTACGGCAATGCCCAGAATAATAACAGCCGTACTCAGATTGTTTGTTCCTACCAGGCCCACAATCGGAAGCACCATGAGAATTACAGCGCCAATCAGACGTCCGCTCTTCTTCCGGTCCATCTGGCTTACCACCCCGGCCATCAGAAGAATGACCGCAGGCTTCGCATATTCTGCCGGCTGAAACGATAACGGCCCGATGGAAAGCCATCGCCTCGAACCATTGTACGCGTCTCCAAAAAGCAGAACTGCACCGGACAGTACCAATGAAACTAGATAAGCCGGAACTGCAAAGCGCAGCAAAATGTGATAATCCAGTGATGAAATGCCGTACATCACCGCAAGGCCCAAAACCATTGCAAATAACTGTTTTTTAAAATAAAAGGCAGCGTCATGAAACCTGACCTGCCCGTTGTATGCGCTCATACTGTATAGAACCACAAGGCCAAAAACCACCAAAAACAGCACGGCAGCAAGCAGAAACCCGTCTGGCTTCCCTGGTTTTCTCTGCAAGCAATCACTTCCTATGCTAATTGATTTACCAGTTCTTTAAATCGCCTTCCGCGCACCTCATAGTTTGGAAACATTCCCCAGCTTGCACAGGCCGGAGACAGCAATACGGCGTCGCCGCTCTCTGCTCTGTCCGCGCAGATCTGCACCGCTTCTTCAAGCGTATCTGCCAGAATAATGTTTCCGAAACCACAACGCTTTGCCGCTTCCGCAATTTTCTCCCTCGTCTGTCCTATCAATACCAGATATTTTACTTTCCCGTCAAATGCATGAATCCATTCCTCATACGAAGAATCTTTATCGTAACCTCCTCCGATCAGAAGCGTCGGGCGGTCCATTGCCTGAATGCCCTTGATCGCAGCATCCGGATTCGTTCCTTTGGAATCATTATAGTAAACCACGCCATGCTTCTCCGTTACGTATTCAATCCTGTGCTCCACTGCCTTAAAGCTGCGCACCACAGTACGGATGATCTCCACCGGCACTCCGTAAGCAAGCGCCATGGCTGCTGCTGCCATCACATTCTCGTGATTATGACGGCCCGGGAGGTTCAGCTCTTTTACGGAGCAAAGTACGGTTCTGTCTTTTTCATCCTGGTATACGATATTTTCACCTTCCAGATAAATGCCCTGTTTCAGTGTATGCAGACTGCTGAAATAAATAACCTTTGTCGATAAAGTAGCGCCAAATTCCCGCAGAATATCATCTTCATAGTTGAGCACACACGTATCTTCCGGCCCCTGGTTCTTTGTAATCAGCTCTTTGACCCGGATATATTCCTCCATGGTGTGATGGCGGTTCAGATGGTCCGGAGTAATGTTCAGAATCGCGCTGACCTTTGGTGCAAAAGCTTCGATTGTTTCCAGCTGGAAACTGCTGATCTCAGCCACTGTAACTGCTTTTTCCGTCATCAAAGGCGCTGCCTCTGTATATGGATTTCCAATATTTCCCACTATGTATACTTCATCTTTCCAGGCTTTCATGATCGCACCGAGCAGACTGGTCGTCGTTGTCTTGCCATTTGTGCCCGTGATCGCCAGCACATCTCCTTTGCTGCATGCATTCGCCAGCTCAACCTCTCCCCAGATTCGTACCTGTTTTGCCCGGATTGCATTTACCTCCGGCAGATCAGTCGGTACGCCGGGACTCAGTACAGCCAGATCCAGCACAGCCAGTACATGATCCGGAAGCTCACCCAGAACAATCTCCAGACTTCCTCCCTGCGGCAGCTTTGCCCGGATGTCCTCCGGGTTCACGGAAGTATTTCCGTCAAACAATATTACCTCAGCTCCTGCATTCAGCAAAAGCCCCGCTGCTCCAATTCCGCTGATTCCGGCGCCAAACACCAGAACCTTTTTTTGTGCAAGTTCCATTTTATCCTCCCCGCGCCATCCGGCGCGTTTCTCTTTTTTCTTTCTTCTGCCCGAAGCCACTTTCTCTGCCCCAACTATTTCATCCGTCTGCTCAAGGTTCTCTCCTGACGCCGTCTGAGCCACCTGGCACAACGCTCCCGCCTGACGCCGTCTAAGCCACCTGGTACAGCGCTCCCTCCTGACACTGTCCCATCCACCTGGCACAGCGCTCTCTCCTGACGCCGTCTAAGCCACCTGGTACAGCGCTCCCTCCTGACACTGTCCCATCC
>CAOJHI010000184.1 GCA_948436005.1 uncultured Lachnospiraceae bacterium | reverse complement strand
GTGCTTCTGGCAGTGGCGCCGCTGAATCTCTTAAAAGGTGTATTGATTTCTGTGTTCACTATGGTATTATATAAGCGGGTCAGCCAGGTTCTGCATAATGCAGCTCAGGAGGGCCGCGTATCAGGCAGAAACAGCCAGGCGCAGAACTGAGCGGGGCAAAAGGCAGTTGGAGATTTATAAAGAATCTGTTTAAAAGTGAGATATGACAAGACAGGGCTGTCGCACAATCTGCAAATATGTGCGGCAGTCCTTTATTTTGGGGGAGGGATGGTACCATGGGCAAGATAAAGAAAATAGAGCAGGCTACAAACAATCCATTTGTAAATTTATATAATCTGAACGTAGAGAACCGCGTTGGGGGACAGGGGTATTATTATGTGGCTTCGAGGGCGAAAGATGCAGAGCATCTCGAATTATCGACCAGGCAACAAAAGCCGGATGGTGTCATTATATACAGCCTGTACGGAGAAAAGCGGGATCGGGTTGTGCTGGTCCGTCAGTATCGCTATGCGATAGATAATTATATTTACGAATTTCCGGCAGGGCTTGTTGAACCAGGCGAAGATTACCATGCATCTGCGGTGCGGGAAATGAAGGAAGAGACCGGCCTTACGCTTCATCCGCTTAAGGTTGACACAATCTACGAAAAACCGTATTATACTACGATAGGGATGACAGATGAATGTTGCGCAACCGTGTATGGATATGCTGACGGAGAAATTAATATGGACTCATTGGAGGACAGCGAGGAGATTGAAGTTATACTTGCAGACCGGGATGAGGTTCGGCGTATTTTGCGGGAGGAGCGCGTTGCTGTTGTATGTTCTTACATGCTGCTGCATTTTTTGCAGGATGAAGATCCATTTGCATTTCTACAGGCAGACAACGTACAGGAGAAGTAGGCTTATAAGAAGATTTGATGCAATTTATTCAGAAGACAGGGGAATCGACTATTGGGAGGAAACTATTATGAAAACGGAATTTGATGTTAAAATGACGACAGGGAGTATGTATCGTTTCCTGATGTACCATGCGTATCACAGTTTCAGCGGGATATTCAGTATCGTTGCAGGAGCGGCTCTGATTTTTTATTATATTTGGAGTTTCGGAAAAGGCGGTGCAAATACATGGATTTACCTGCTGTTTGGCACAGTGTTTTTGGTTTATCAGCCATGGACGCTGTATACGGGAGCCGTAAAGCAGGCAAAATTGAATCCGGTTTTTAAAAATCCGCTTCATTATACGCTTTCTGAGCAAGGTATTCTGGCCAGGCAGGGGGAAGCAGAAAGCAAGGTAGAGTGGACAGCTGTCCGGAAAGTAAGAGAAACCTCTGACAGTATTCTGATTTACACGGGGCCGAAAAACGCCTGTATTCTTATAAAGAAACAAATGGGACAGCAGACGGAAAACGTACGGGAGATTCTGAAAAAGAAAGTATCTCCTGCGCTTGTAAAATTAAAAAAATAAGTGGCAGGGAGAAATGCAGATGATTATAGAGACAAATTCAGAAAAAGAAACGCGCGAGGTTGGCAGGAGAATTGCCGGGGATGCGCAGGCGGGGCAGGTATTCGCCCTGGTGGGGGATCTCGGTGTCGGCAAGACTGTTTTTACGCAGGGAATGGCGGAAGGGCTGGGAATTGCAGAGCCGGTAAACAGCCCGACCTTTACAATTCTTCAGGTATATGAGGGGGGAAGGCTTCCCTTTTATCATTTCGATGTATATCGAATTGAAGAACCGGAGGAGATGGAAGAGATCGGGTACGAGGACTGTTTTTATGGGGCAGGCGTCTGCCTCGTGGAATGGGCTGATCTGATCAGGGAGCTTATGCCGGAACATACTGTGACGATAACGATTGAAAAAGATTTAAGCCGTGGTTTTGATTTTCGGAGAATTACGGTGGAACAGGAGAACAGAAAATGAAGATACTGGCCTTAGACAGTTCCGGGCTTGTGGCATCTGTTGCAGTGGTGGCAGATCAAATATTGCTGGCGGAATATACAGTAAATTATAAAAAAACACATTCACAGACACTTCTTCCTATGCTGGATGAGGTTGCCAGGATGATTGAGCTGGATTTGCACTCAATTGATGCCATTGCAGTGGCGGCGGGGCCGGGGTCATTTACAGGGCTGCGCATTGGGTCTGCTACAGCAAAAGGGCTTGGCCTGGCATTAGGCAAACCGTTGGTACACATACCGACTGTCGATGCACTGGCCTGCAATTTATACGGATACGATGGCTGTATCTGTCCGCTGATGGATGCACGCCGCAGCCAGGTTTATACGGGGATTTATTGCTTTGAGAATGGGCAACTCCGGATATTGGAGCCGCAGAGCCCAATGGCAGTGGAAGAAATAATCCGGAAACTAAATGCACTTGGAAGAAATGTTGTTTTTTTGGGGGATGGTGTTCCGGTTTATCAGGAATTGCTGGAAAAATGGATGGAGGTTCCGTTTGCGTATGCCCCGGCACATATGAACCGCCAGCGGGCAGCATCGGTTGCATTTCTTGCGGAACAATATATGAAAGAAGGCAGAACAGAGTCCGCGGCAGAGCATGTCCCGGATTATCTTCGCATGTCTCAGGCAGAGCGTGAACGGGCGGAAGCACAGAAGAAACCGGCACAGTCAGAGGAAGGCGGGCGGAATTAATGACTCCGTTTTTTGAAATAGCCCCAATGCAGCCCGGGGATGTGCAGGCAGCGGCGGCACTGGAGGCTCAGATTTTTACCATGCCGTGGAGTGAAGATAGTTTTCGTTCTGCCCTGCGTTCTTCGGATACGCTGTATCTTTCCGTAAAAGAGAATAGAAGATTCATTGGCTACTGTGGTTTCTGGCAGTCTTTTGATGAAGCTGATATCACAAATGTTGCTGTATGCGAGAGCTGCCGCGGAAGGGGAGTGGGGTATCAGATGCTGCACGAATTGATGCGTCTTGGCAGAGAACGCGGAGTTTTGCGCTATACACTGGAGGTACGCACTGGCAATGCGGCAGCAGTTCATCTCTATGAAAAACTGGGTTTTGTTTCTGTAGGCATCCGGAAAAATTTTTATGAAAGACCACGAGAGGATGCTTTGATTATGTGGACAGAGTGACCCAAAAATCGGATAAAAGAAAAGAAACGGAATAAGCTGCCTGTGTTCTCGGCAATTCCCAGTAGCCAGAACAAGAACACAGATTTATAATGATCCTTGTCTGCAAGGACATAAAATGTCAGAACACAGGAGGGGTCGCGATGGAAACGAAAAAAATACTGCGCTGTAACGGTTGTGGGAAAACTATTTCATCAGAAAGCGGAATGATCCGGGAAGGGGTACTCCAGGTAGAGTGGAATTGGGGATATTTTTCGGAAAAAGACGGCGAAAAGCATTCTTTCTGTCTGTGTGAGACGTGCTATGACAGAATGCGGAAGTCATTCGCAGTGCCAGTGACCGTGGAGGAATACCTGTAAGAAAATAAAATGAAAAGAGGAATATTATGCTGGATGTTTGTTTGCTGGGATGCGGTGGGATGATGCCGCTCCCCTATCGGTGGCTGACCTCCCTCATGACAAGGTTTAACGGGAGTAATCTGTTGATTGACTGTGGGGAAGGGACTCAGATTGCGATAAAAGAAAAAGGCTGGAGTTTTAAACCGATAGATACCATCTGCTTTACCCATTATCACGGCGATCATATCAGCGGGCTTCCGGGGCTTCTGCTCACAATGGGAAATGCAGAGAGAACTGAGCCGCTTACGCTGATTGGCCCAAGGGGGCTGGAACGGGTGGTTAACGCGCTGCGTGTTATTGCGCCGGAGCTTCCATTTCCGCTTGTTTTTAAAGAGATTCAGGGACAGGAGGAAGTTTTTGAACAAAAAGGCTATAAAATAACCGCGTTTCGGGTTCAGCATAATGTTGCCTGCTATGGCTATACAATAGAAATTGACCGTGCAGGAAAGTTCGATACAGAACGCGCGCGGGCTGCACAGATACCGATGAAATTCTGGAGCAGGCTGCAAAAGGGCGAGGTGATTGAGGAAGAAGGACAGGTTTATAAGCCGTCTGACGTTCTTGGGCCAGCGCGTAAAGGGATTAAATTGACCTACTGTACGGATACAAGACCAGTGGAAGTGATTGCAGAGCAGGCTGAAAATGCGGATCTGTTTATTTGTGAAGGGATGTATGGAGAGCCGGAGAAGAAAGCAAAGGCAGTAGAGTACAAACACATGACGTTTGAAGAGGCGGCGCACCTTGCGAAAAAGGCCAAACCGCGTCAGATGTGGCTGACTCATTACAGCCCTTCCCTGGTAAGGGCTGAGGATTTTATAGAAAAAATCCGGACGATTTATCCGGAAATATATCCGGGAAAAGACGGGAAAACCATTGAGCTTGATTTTGAAGAGGAATGACGGAGGCATAAAAATGATCGAGAAAGATATTCTGATACTGGCAATTGAAAGCTCCTGCGATGAGACAGCTGCCGCAGTAGTGAGAAACGGCCGGGAGGTACTGTCGAATATTATTTTTTCGCAAATAGAGCTTCATAAGCTTTATGGAGGGGTTGTACCGGAGATTGCATCCAGAAAACATATCGAAAAGATCAATCAGGTGATTGAGGAGGCTCTCGCAGCAGCCGAAAAACGGCTGGAAGATATGGATGCCATTGCTGTGACGTACGGTCCCGGACTGGTTGGCGCGCTCCTTGTCGGCGTGGCGGAGGCCAAGGCAATCAGCTATGCGGCAGGCCTGCCATTGGTGGGCGTTCATCATATTGAAGGGCATATTTCAGCTAATTATATCGAAAACCGGGATCTGGAACCACCGTTTATCTGCCTTGTAGTTTCCGGAGGCCATACGCATCTCGTAAAAGTATCAGGTTATGGGGAGTATGAAATCCTTGGGCGAACGAGAGACGATGCGGCGGGAGAGGCTTTTGATAAAGTGGCGCGGGCAATCGGGCTTGGCTACCCGGGCGGGCCAAAGATTGACAGGCTTTCCAAAGAAGGAAATCCCAATGCAATTCATTTTCCAAAAGCTAAAATAGAGGATGCGCCGTATGACTTCAGCTTCAGCGGTTTGAAATCTGCTGTTCTGAATTATCTGAATGGATGTAAGATGCGGGGCGAGACTGTAAAGGAAGCAGACGTGGCGGCATCGTTTCAGAAAGCAGTGACAGATGTTCTGGTAGAACATGCAATGATGGCTGTAAAAGAGTCAGGTCTTACAAAGCTTGCGATTGCAGGCGGCGTTGCGTCAAACAGTACAATTCGGACTGCAATGGAAGAAGCATGCAGGGAAAATAAAATAGAATTTTATCGGCCCTCGCCTGTTTACTGTACAGATAATGCGGCAATGATAGGCGCAGCCGGTTATTATGAATTTCAGAAAGGTGTGCGCCATGGCCTTGATTTAAATGCAGTTCCGAATCTGAGATTGGGCGAACGGTAAAAAATGTCAATGATGCAGGAGGAAATACGACAGTGAAAAATGCGGCAATGATGCAGGAAGAGATGCAGCAGTGAAAAATGCGGCAATAATGCAGGAAGAGATGCAGCAGTGAAAAATGCGGCAATGATGCAGGAGGAGATAAGACAGTGAAAAATGCGGCAATCGTGCTTGCAGGCGGGAGCGGCAGACGGATGCACAGTAATGTAAAAAAACAGTACCTTATAATCGGGGATAAGCCGGTATTGTATTATTCTTTGGAAGCATTTCAAAGTAGCAGCCTGATTGACGAGATTATTCTTGTCTGCAGCCGTGAGGATATCGAACAGTGCCGTGAGGAAATCGTGGTGCGCTATGGTTTTACAAAAGTTAAGAAAATAGTAGCCGGCGGGAAGGAGCGCCATGATTCTGTATTTGAAGGGTTGAAAGCGCTGGAGGACTGCGCGTATGTGATGATTCATGATGGGGCCAGGCCTTTTATTGATGAAGAAATGCTGGAGAGAATATGGTCACAGCTTCCGTCTGTTCGCGCCTGTACGGTTGGAATGCCGGTAAAAGACACTATTAAACTCAGTGATACACTCGGTTTTGTTGAAAAGACACTGCCGCGGGAACGGCTGTGGAACATTCAGACGCCCCAGGCATTCGCGTATGATTTAATCCGAAGAGCACATGAGCTGCGGGCAGAGGGGCTCTTGGAGGCACAAATTACAGATGATGCAATGCTGATTGAATATACAGAACAAATTCCGGTTAAACTCATAGAAGGGTCGTATGAAAACATCAAAATTACGACACCGGAAGATCTTTTGTATGCAGAGCTGATCTGGAGGCAGCGCCGCGAAAAAACGGTAAAAAGCCGGTGAAAAAAAGTCGAAAAAAATCAATCAAAAAAATCTTAAAATTGTGTTGACAGAATTCACCAAAACTGCTATTATAATATTCGCGCTGATTACTGAAGAGATATGGAGAGGTATCGAAGTGGTCATAACGAGGCGGTCTTGAAAACCGTTTGTCCGAAAGGGCGCGTGGGTTCGAATCCCACCCTCTCCGTTTTCTATAAGGCTTATTTGATTAGGCGTGTGGAGAAGTACCCAAGCGGCTGAAGGGGCTCCCCTGGAAAGGGAGTAGATCGTTAATAGCGGTGCGAGGGTTCAAATCCCTCCTTCTCCGTTTTATTCTGAAGAGAATAAAAAGTTAAAAAAGTCAAAAAAAGTTGTTGACAAACCGAAAAAGACATGATATGATATCAGA
>CAOJHI010000183.1 GCA_948436005.1 uncultured Lachnospiraceae bacterium | reverse complement strand
AAATGCGTGAAAAGCTCTTTTGGCCATCCCTGAGGGCTGCAAAAACCTTTCGGAAGCATTTTGCGGCAGCTCCCACATCTTAAATCTTTTATACTTCTTTTACATCTTTAATGCTGAAACTCATTCGTCCCATCTTGTCTTTGCCAAGGCAGACAACCTTAACCTTGTCGCCAAGTGTGAGCACATCTTCTACACGGTTGATACGCTCTTTTGCAATCTTGGAAATGTGTACCATCCCCTCTTTGCCAGGAGCAAACTCAACAAATGCGCCAAACTCTTTAATGCTGACAACCTCGCCTGTAAAAATCTGGCCAGCCTCAAAATCTGTCACAATAATGCGGATCATATCAGCCGCTTTATCCATCATCGTCTGGTCTGTTCCACAGATGGATACCGCGCCGTCATCTGTAATATCAATCTTTACGCCAGTGCGCTCAATAATCGTATTGATCGTCTTTCCGCGCTGTCCAACCACATCACCGATCTTCTGCGGATCAATCTGAAGCTGAATAATCTTCGGCGCATATTTGCTGACTGTCTCTCTCGGCTTGGAAATACACGGAATCATGATTTCATTCAGGATATAATCTCTTGCCTCATGCGTTCTTG
This sequence comes from uncultured Lachnospiraceae bacterium, assembly GCA_948436005.1. Lineage (GTDB taxonomy): Bacteria > Bacillota > Clostridia > Lachnospirales > Lachnospiraceae > Choladousia. The sequence continues at coordinate 6,091 of CAOJHI010000183.1, read as the reverse complement.
CAATGGCTTCTTCCACAATCGGTCTGGTCAGGCCGTGAATCTTGATATCCATCTGAATTGCAGTGATACCGTCTTTTGTTCCTGCTACCTTGAAATCCATATCGCCAAAGAAATCTTCCAGGCCCTGAATGTCAGTCAGAACAATATAATCGTCATCTGTATCTCCTGTCACAAGTCCGCAGGAAATACCTGCAACCATCTTCTTAATCGGAACTCCGGCAGCCATCAGAGACATCGTGGATGCACAGATACTTGCCTGTGAAGTAGAGCCATTTGACTCAAAGGTTTCAGACACCGTACGAATCGCATACGGGAACTCTTCCTCAGAAGGAATAACCGGAACCAGCGCTTTCTCAGCCAGCGCCCCATGTCCGATCTCGCGGCGCCCCGGTCCGCGGCTGACTTTCGTCTCACCAACGGAATAGGACGGGAAATTATAATGATGCATATATCTCTTGTTCGTGATATTTTCATCCAGACCGTCTACCTTCTGTACCTCAGAAAGCGGAGCCAGTGTCGTCACAGTACAAATCTGTGTCTGTCCACGCGTGAACATCGCAGAACCATGTACTCTCGGAATAAGATCAACCTCTGCAGCCAGGGGGCGGATCTGTGTAATCGCACGTCCATCCGGGCGCTTGTGATCCTTCAGAATCATCTTGCGGACTGTCTTTTTCTGGTACTGGTAAAGCGCTTCCGGAAGCAGGGACAGCCAGTCTTCTTTTTCTGCAAACGCTTCTTCCAGCTTTGCAGATACCTGACGGATATTTTCTTCACGTACCTGCTTTACATCTGTAAACACAGCTACTTCCATCTCTTCCGGGGTAACGACTTTTTTCATTGCCTCAAAAAGTTCCTCCGGAATCGCACAGCTTTCATATGCATGCTTCGGCTTGCCTACCTCTGCTACCATCTTATCAATAAATGCAATGATCTCAAGATTGATTGCATGGCATTTGTAAATGGCATCCAGCATAACCTCATCTTTGATCTCATTTGCGCCTGCTTCGATCATAATGACCTTCTCACGCGTCGATGCAACAGTCAGCTGCAAATCGCCATTATCCCACTGTTCCTGTGATGGGTTCACGATCAGCTCTCCGTCCACCATACCCATCTGAGTCATCGCACACGGGCCGTCAAACGGAATATCGGAAATAGCAGTCGAAATCGCTGCGCCAAGCATAGCAGTAAGCTCCGGACGGCACTGCGGATCTACTGACATTACCATGTTGTTGAGCGTTACGTCATTGCGGTAATCCTTCGGAAACAGAGGACGCATCGGACGGTCAATCACGCGTGACGTAAGGATCGCATTCTCTGAGGCACGTCCCTCTCTCTTGTTGAAACCTCCCGGAATCTTTCCTACCGCATAAAACTTTTCTTCATATTCCACACTCAGCGGGAAAAAGTCAATACCGTCCCTCGGCTTCTCTGATGCGGTAGCTGTGGAAAGAACGGTTGTATCGCCATAGTGCATAAATGCACATCCATTTGCCTGCGCACCAACACGTCCCACATCAACAGTCAAAGTGCGGCCTGCAAGCTCCATCGAAAAACTCTTATACATCTTTAAATCTCCTTTTCTACTTTTGCTGATTCCTGATATCCATTCGCAAAGTTCACATTTGAAACATTAGCCTCAAATGCTGAACCAAAAAAGTGATTTCTGCAAGAGTCCGAAACTACTGAAAAAAAGATTTGAACCTGTGTAAAAATCTGCTTTTCAGTGGTCTCGGCGACGTTCCTGCAAAAATCCTTCCCGCATCATCGGTACGGGCTTTCTGTTATCTTCAAAGCAATGCAAAGTAAGGGCGGAAAATCCGCCCTTGTTTTTGTGTCTTACTTTCTGATTCCAAGCTTTGCAATCAGTTCACGATAACCTTCCAGATTTGTCTTCTTCAGATAAGCAAGAAGCCCACGTCTCTGACCAACCATTTTCAGAAGACCTCTTCTTGAATGATGATCCTTCGGATGTGTCTGGAGATGTGCTGTCAGCTCCTGAATTCTCGCTGTCAAGACTGCGATCTGAACTTCCGGTGAACCTGTATCACCAGGTGTTCTTGCATACTCGTTGATGATTGCTGTTTTCTTCTCTTTTGAAATCATGATAAATCCTCCTGTTTTTTTAATCGCCTGTCTGCCAAGAGTACGGTCGGAGAATCCGGTATTCCGGGCAGTGGCTGAAACTCATACTTGTTTAATATAGCATAGAAAGCGGAAGCTGTCAACCTAAATGCGGACTCCCGACGCATACAGGAAAAACAGCAAAAAGCCTGCCAGAATAAAGCCGGCACTTAACATATTTGCAGCGCTGCCAAGCGGACAAAATATATTCCGGTCCTCTATCTGAAAATGTTCCGGAGCTGATTCATCATAAGCAATACGCACTTTCTGGCCCCGATAATAAGGGCAGGGATATGTATCCGCAGAATCACGGACTTTTACTAAATGGCCTCCTGCATAAAATTCAAACACAGCTACCTGGTAATTCCGAAATTCTGATAAAGACGCTTCGCCTTTGCGCGGTTCCGTAACAATATCCACAACCCGTGCCTCCGCGCGTCCCTTATAAACTTCGTTCTTCTGTGCCAAAAGCTTTAAAAGCACTCCAGCCCCGGCCAGTAGAATCCCCAGAAAAATGAACAGTAAGCTGATGCTCCAAAGTGCATTATACACGGAAATACTCCTTTCCTGCCTGTATATCCTTTTCCATCTGAGCTTTCAGTTCTTCCACTGAAGCAAATTTCCGCTCCTGCCTGCGGAATTTCATCAGGCTGACTTCCAGCTCTTTCTCATACATATCCTCATTTGTCCCGAAAAGATAAGTCTCCGCACCAAGAAAGGACCCATCTACGGTCGGTTTATAACCTATATTCGTCACACCAAAATAGGTGCGTCCTTCACAAACTGTACGGCTGAAATATACACCCGGAGGCGGAAGCAATTTTTTATCATCCGGAATCAGATTCACAGTCGGCATTCCAAGCTTGCGCCCCAGCTTTCGCCCATGCCGCACAGTCCCTTTTACAAGATACGGATAACCGAGCAGTTCTGCCACAAGCTCCATGTCTGCTCCGGCCAGCGCCTCTTTTACATAAGTACTGCTGATTTCCCTGTCACCCAGACACTCTTTTTCCATCACCCGAAGAGTGAATCCGTACTCCTGCTGAAGCGCTGCAAGCAGCCTTACATCTCCTGTTCTCTGATGTCCGAACCGAAAGTCCGTTCCAACCACAATATAGTTCGCCTGCAGTTTTTTCACCAGAACTTCCGATACAAAAGCTTCCGGGTCCATGCTCAGAATTTCCGGTACAAACGGACACCGTATCATACAGTCAATTCCATACTGCTCCACCATCCAGCGTTTTTCATCCGTTGAGAGAAGTACCGGAAGCTTTTCCGATGAAATGGTAAAAACAATCCCACGAAGCCCCTGCTGTTCCTGCAATTTCTTCACTTCCCTCAGCAGCTTCTGATGTCCTCTGTGAAAACCATCAAATTTACCTAGTGTGACAACAGAAGGTACTTCTGAATAAAATTCTGTCGTATTGTGTATATATATCATCAGTTTACCGGCCAGCTCCTTTTATAAAAACATTTTTACTGCCTTATAGCAGGCATTCTCCTGATTCCATCCGTAAATTGCAAGGAATTCCCCATCCGGGCTGTACAGACGCAGCTGCCCTGCCGGATTTCCAAGACCGCAGCCTTTTTCTCCACATTTCTCTGCTGCCGGACTTACGTTCAAATCCGCGGGCTGTATCCCCTGGCTGCAAACCAAATGCTGAGGAAGCGGATTGCCATTGCGCACCATCCGTTCCATCTGCGCCGTTAATGTCAAAGACGGGAACTGCATAAATACAGAATCCGTAGGCTGGACGATCTTCTCAAGTTCTCCCCTATCTCTGTAACGGACAATCTCCTCCAATCTGATACTGTCCTTCAGAAAAAAAGGGCCGACCTGCGTGCGGAGCAGCTCTTTCATACAGCCTCCGCAGCCAAGTACTGCGCCAATATCATGGCAAAGCGTCCGGATATACGTTCCTTTTGAACACCGAACCGTAAAAACCACTTCAGGAAAACGGATCTCTTCCACCTGAATATTTTCAATCGTAATCGTCCTTGGCCTGCGCTCCACTTCAATCCCCTGACGGGCCAGATCATACAGCTTCTTCCCATTTACTTTCAGAGCTGAATACATGGGCGGAATCTGCTCCTGCGTGCCGACAAAGCCTGAAATGCACGCCAGAAGCTCCTCTTTTGTACAATTTACCGGCGCATTCTGTATCACGGTTCCTGTCAAATCCTGTGTGTCAGTCACAGTCCCCAGCAACAGCACTGTCCGGTACTCCTTTGTCTTATCTGTGAGCAGCTCACAGACCTTTGTCCCGTTTCCAAGACAAACCGGAAGCACGCCCTGTGCCTCCGGATCAAGTGTCCCTGTATGACCAATTTTCTTTTGTTTCAAAATACCACGCAGCTTTGCCACCACATCGTGCGAGGTATAGCCGCATTCTTTATATACATTAATGATTCCGTTAATCACTGTCTTTCTCCTGACGAAGCTGTTTCTCAATATGAAGTGTAATATTGTTCACAACATCATAGATGCTTCCCTGCATGGTACAGCCTGCGGCTCTTATATGGCCGCCGCCGCCAAAATATGCAGCTACTGTACTGACATCCACAATCTCTCTGGAACGAAGACTCACTTTAAAGGTCTGCGGCGCAATCTCATACAGAAAAATAGCAACCTCTGTATCTGCCGTGCTCATAAGCACCTGCACAATCCCATCCAGGTCAGACGGGCCGACTCCGTAAAAATCCATCTCCTTCTGACGGATGGCACTGAAAATCACCTTCTTATCCATCAGAAGAATGCTCTCCAGAAGCGCTCTTCCCAGAATCTGATTCTGGTGATACGTCTTATCATAAAAAGTACGGTTAATGATACCAGCTGCGTCGATTCCTTTTCTCATCAAAGTCGCCGCAATCTCCATCGTTTCCGGTGAAGTACAGGAATGACGGAATACACCTGTATCATGCACAAGCCCCATGTACAGATTCTCAGCAGTCTCAACCGGCATTTTTTCTTTGTCAAGCAGCCTGAAAACAAGCTCTGACGTGGAACTTGCATCCGGTACAATATAATTTACATCCGCAAAGCCACCATTGCTGACATGATGATCAATACAAATCACACGTTTTGCCCGCTTTTTGAGCTCTGCGAACGCGCCAAGCCGTTTCTCATCTGCGCAGTCCAGGCAGAAAAATACATCCGGCGCCTCATTTGCTCCGACTTCATGAAATATTTCATCAATTCCAGGCACTTTGCTGTATGCCTGCGGCGTGTTTTCCAGATACACTCTGACATCTTTCTCAGGATAATTTTTCTTCAGATAATGGTACAGTCCCAGACAGGAACCAATCGCGTCTCCGTCTGGTCTTACATGGCCTGCAATCGCCACGGACCGTACCTGTTTCAATTCTTCTGCAAGATTGATCATCGCGCTCATCCCTTCTTTATTCAGCCCCTTCTTCCATGGTATTCTGGTCTGCGGAATTACGCTTCTTCTCATCGGTATCAATAACCTGATCGATCAAATGGGACATGCTTACCCCATACGCGATCGACTGATCCAGAATAAAACGGATTTCGGGTGTGTTGCGCAGATTTACGGTACGCGCAAGCTGACGGCGGATATAACTCTCCGCGCTTTTCAGGCCTGCCAGCGTATCGGCTGCTGCTTTTTCATCTCCGAACACTGAAATGTATGCTTTGCATGTTTTCAGGTCCGGCGCCACCTCTGCAGCTACCACAGAGGTCATGGGAGCTATCCTTGGATCTTTGATTTCATTCTGGATGATGCGGGACAGCTCTTTCTGCACTTCGCCGTTGATTCTGGTATTTTTTATACTGTTTTTTCTCAATTCACATTCCTGCCTTTTCAATATTTGGGCTATATGGAGAGCCTACAAATGTAGAGGCTCAGTGTTTTGATCCCGGTTATCATTTAGATTCAGCTGGGCTGCCGGGGGGTGGGGGTGGTTGGATATATGTAAGTTAAAAAGAAAGAATATAAAAAAA
>CAOJHI010000182.1 GCA_948436005.1 uncultured Lachnospiraceae bacterium | reverse complement strand
GATTTCATCATTTAACAGCACGCCATTCGTCGTCAGGGTAAAACGGAAGTTTTTATTGTGAAGCTTTTCCTGCTCCCTTCCGTATTTGACGAGATCTTTGACCACCTGCCAGTTCATAAGCGGTTCCCCGCCAAAGAAATCAACCTCGAGATTCCGGCGCTCTCCTGAATTTGCAATCAAAAAATCCAGCGCCTTTTTTCCAACCTCAAAGCTCATAAGCGCGCGGCGGCCATGATACTCTCCCTCTTCTGCAAAACAATATCTGCAGGCAAGGTTACAGTCATGCGCAATGTGCAGGCAAAGTGCCTTTACCACCGTTTTGCGCGCCTTGTAGTCAATAATTGCATGTTCATATATATCTTCTGTAAACAGCACCCCGGCCTCTTTCAGCTCCCGGCACTCTGTAAGGGCTTCTGTAAGCTCTTCCTTCGGATATCTCTCCCGAAGCAAAAGACAAACCTCTTCTTCTGTCTTTCCTTCATCAAGCAGGGCAATGACATCGTATACAAGCTCATCCACCACATGTACGGAGCCGCTGTTTACATCCAAAACGATGTTATATCCATTATTCTGATACTGATGGATCATGTAAGCTCCTTCCTGTATTCATAAAAAACCAATAGATAAGCAGCGAAGCACGTCCGCTGCTTATCGAAAGATTTTTTATTTATTATTTTCGCATGTCTGGTTTCCTACAGTACAGGATGTCTTGCATGCTGACTGACAGGATGTCTGGCACTCACCGCAACCGCCTTTTTTCAGAGTATTCTGTAACGGCTTTGTATTCAGTGTTTTGATATGTTTCATGTCTTGCACTCTCCTTATCCTCGTAATTCCGGCGGGAAAAAGCTTCTTCCCGACTTTGACTGTTATTGTATCACAGAATATTTGAAAATAAAAGAGTTTTCTTGGAGATTTCCACAATTTCTTGTTGCCCCAGACAATATCGGACACCCCTGCCCGGACTTTCTGACAAATTTTCCGGACTTTCCCTTATGATTCCACTGCTTCCCTGCATATAGAGCTCACCCAAGTATACAGCTCTGCCTCATTTTTCACTTCATAATCCGGCTGACACGCTTCTCCCCGGATATCCTGGTTGCGCTTGTTCAGCCATACGGCCCGCCAACCCGCCAGTTTCGCTCCCACAATATCATTCTGATAGCTGTCCCCTACCATAATACAGTCCTTTGCTTCCACGCCAAGCTGCCTCTGTGCACACCAAAAAAGGCCTGCATCCGGCTTTGATACCCCGTAGTCAGCCGATATCACCATATTGCTCTCAGGAATCCAGGAACCAATCTGCAGCACCTTTGCCTTCTTCCTCTGATGTCCGGAAGGCCCGTTGGAAATAATTCCGGTCCTGATGTTATGCTTTTTACAGAGCTCCAGGGTCTTTTGCATGGTGTCTGACATCGATATCCTTCCCTGATTCTCCTCGTACAATCTCTGATACTTCAGTGCTTCTTCCTCCGTCACTGCATACCCCAGGTCTTCAAAAGCTTTCTGCATTCTGTAAATATGCATCTCATCCATGGGCATTTTTCCGCTTTGTGCCAGCTCAAATACCTCATCGCCTCGAGCCAGCCTCGCCTTAAATAATTCATAAATATCAATATCAAAACGATTGCCAAACACGGTATGATACGCTTTTTGAAACGGTTCCATCTGATCATACAGCGTATCATCCATATCAAAAAATATTGTAGTCACATCTCTTCCTTTCTAGTTTCCCTGTAAACCGACAGCTTCAGAGTACGGCTCTATTATGATGAAAAGGCCGCCGCTTCCCTAACGGAAGCTGACGGCCTGTAGTATGTGTATTTGCCTGATATCATATACAAAATAGCTTAGTAAACAGATCAATTATTCTTCATCTTTCTGTCTTGCTGCAATCTCTCTCTCCTGTACGTCATTCGGGGCCTGCTCATAACGTGCAAACTCGTAGGAGTAAGAGCCGCTGCCGCCTGTCATGGAGCGCAGCTGCGTTGAATATCCGTAAAGCTCAGACATCGGAATATCTGCCTCTACAATCGTGTTGCCCTTGTGGTCCGGATTCATACCAAGCACGCGACCACGACGCTTGTTCAGATCACCCATTACATCACCGGTAAACTTATCCGGAACCGTAACCTTCATGGATGCGATCGGCTCAAGCAGAACCGGACTTGCCTCCATAAAGCCCTTCTTGAACGCCTGGCTGGCTGCTGTCTTAAACGCCATTTCTGAGGAGTCTACCGGATGGTAAGAACCATCGTACAGAACAGCCTTCACGCCAACTACCGGATATCCGGCCAGAGGTCCTTTCACCGTAGAATCCTGGATACCTTTTTCAACTGCCGGGAAGTAGTTCTTCGGAACAGCTCCGCCTACAACTTCCTGTTCAAATTCATAAGCCTTATCCAGCTCAGCAAGCGGTGAGAAACGCATCTTTACATGGCCATACTGTCCATGTCCGCCGGACTGCTTTTTATATTTGGAGTCCACATCAGAGCTCTTGCGGATCGTCTCGCGGAACGCTACCTTCGGCTTTTCCAATTCAACGTCTACTTTGTATTTTGTAAGCAGTTTGCTTGCAATGATGTCGAGATGCTGGTCTCCAAGACCGTAAAGCAGTGTCTGGCGGTTCTCGCCGTCATTGACAACGCGCATTGTCAGATCTTCCTGTGCCATCTTCGCAAGTGCCTGAGCTACCTTGTCTTCTTCGCCCTTTGTCTTTGCGCGGTAACGCTTGTAAGTATAAGGCGTCGGGGTATCAATTCTGCCATATTCAATCGGAGCAGCCTTTGTGGAAAGTGTATCTCCGGTAGCTGCATTCAGCTTACCGATCGCACCGATATCGCCTGCATGAAGCTCTTTTACTTCAACAGCCTTGCTGCCTTCCATCACATACAGCTTGCTGATGCGCTCTTCAGAATCCTTGGACTCATTGTAAAGCGCGTCGTCATTCTTGATAACACCGGAAGCCACTTTAATCATTGAATACTTTCCGATGAACGGGTCAACGATCGTCTTCCATACAAATGCAGATTTGGATTTCGCAAAATCATAGTCAGCCTCAAAGACTTCCTTTGTCTTCATATTGACACCAGCGATCTTTCTCTTTTCCGGTGAAGGCATATAGCTCACAATATCATCCAGAAGAAGCGGTGTGCCCTGAAGGTTCAGCGCTGCCCCCATCGTTACCGGAACGATAGAACAGTCGGCTACATTAACATGAAGCGCAGCCACGATCTCTGCCTCTGAGAATTCTTCTCCGCCGAAATAGCGATCCATGAACTCTTCACTCGTCTCTGCAACTGCCTCGAGCAGGTTCTCGCGGTAATGCTCCAGATAATCCTGCAGATAATCCGGAATATCACACTCTACCTTCTCCTGCTTATTCACATAGCGTCTTGCTGCTTTCTTTACAACGTTTACATAACCGACAAACTTTTCATTCTCACGGATCGGCAGATGCAAAGGAGCAATCTTCTTTCCGTACAGCTCAGTCAGGGTCTCAACAACTTCTCTGTAGCTGGCATTGTCAAAGTCCATATTTGAAACGTAGAAAAATCTCGGCAGCTTATACTTTTCACAGAGATCCCATGCTTTCTGTGTGCCGACTTCCACGCCATTTTTTCCGTTAATTACGATAATAGCTGCATCTGCAGCAGCGGCAGCTTCCTCTGCCTCGCCAAAGAAATCAAAATATCCCGGTGTGTCCAGAATATTTACTTTCGTATCTCCCCAAATGATCGGAACCATCGTTGTGCTAATTGAAAATTTTCTCTTAATCTCTTCTTTATCAAAATCGCTGATGGTATTTCCTTCAGCTACATTACCCAAGCGGCTCGTAATACCTGACAGATATGCCATGGACTCTACAAGACTTGTCTTTCCGGCACCACCGTGACCGAGAATTACGACATTACGGATTTTGTCTGTTGTGTAAACATTCATAGCTTCTTTCCTCCAATACTAGTTAGTCGTGGTCACAACTTCCCACATAGATATATTCTACTAAAATATTATAAATAGTTCAAGCATTTTATTCACTATTAACAATCTTTTTATTTTTCGCGCTTTAAAGCATTAAAGTGTTTGACAGAGAAATCATTTGATAGTAAAATGTCGTTATGTTTTTACCCTTGGAAAGTGAGATCTGATCATATGAAATGGAACACGTTTGGCTTTATCGGCCTTGGACTGATCGGCGGCTCCCTTGCGATGGCGCTTCGCCGCGTTTATCCGGACTGCCGCATTGTTGCCTATACAAGAACACGCGCCACCGCAGAGCAGGCTCTGTCACAGCATGTCATTGACGAAATCTGTGAATCGCCCTCTGATCCGAAATTTTCTGCATGTGACTGTGTATTTTTATGCACACCAGTGCAAAGTAATATTGCAGCGCTTCAGACGCTCAAGGATGTCGTAACAGACACCTGCATTCTGACTGATGTCGGAAGCGTCAAATCAGACATTCACCAGGCAGCCTCCAGGCTCGGGCTTGGGGGACGCTTTATCGGCGGGCATCCGATGACTGGTTCGGAAAAATCCGGTTTTACCAGCGCCCAGGCACATTTGTTTGAAAATGCATACTACGTGATTACGCCGTCAGACGGAACAAGCCAGGAATCGCTTGACATCTACCGTACGCTTGCCGCAGACATCGGCTCGCTTCCGCTTGTACTTGATTACAGGCAGCACGACTATGTAACCGCTGCCGTAAGCCATCTGCCGCATCTGATTGCTGCCTCGCTTGTCAATACCGTGCACGATCTTGACTCAAAAGAAGAAATTATGAAAATGATCGCTGCCGGAGGTTTTAAGGACATCACAAGAATTGCATCCTCCTCTCCGGAAATGTGGGAACATATCTGCATTTCCAATCACGAAAATATTTCAGAGGTCATGGATACATTTATTCATCTGCTTGAGAAATGCCGCACAGAAATGTCGGCCGGAAACGGAGCTGCCATCTATGAAACCTTTGAGCGTTCCAGAGATTACAGAGACTCGTTCTCCTCCACCTCACTTGGCAGCATTAAAAAAACGTACTGTGTTTACTGTGATATTGTCGATGAGTCCGGTGCGATTGCAACGATTGCAACCACGCTTGCCGTAAATGGAATCAACATCAAAAATATCGGAATCGTACATAACAGAGAATTTGAAGAGGGAGTTCTCCGGATTGAATTCTATGAAGAGGAACCGTCCCAAAAAGCAGCGCAGATTTTACGACAGCACCGGTATGAGGTACTGGTGCGCTGACAGCCACCTACTCCGTACTTTTTTAAGCAGGAAGGGAAAATAAAAAAGCGCAGCAATATTCTCCTGCATAAGCCCTCGTAAATTATACAAAAACGTAGTTTGTAAATTTGCTGATTAAAATTTAATACAACATATTACAGAAAGGACTTTTATCATGATTGTTCGATATAAAGGACCGCTTCGCGGAGAGCTCGCGGTTCCGGGAGATAAATCTATTTCGCACCGGAGCATTATGTTTGGCGCACTTGCCGATGGAATGACAGAGGTTACAAATTTCCTGACTGGGGCGGATTGTCTCTCCACCATATCCTGCTTCCGGCAGATGGGCATTGAGGTGCAGCAAAACGGCACTTCCGTAACAGTATTCGGAAAAGGTCTCCATGGCCTGAAAGCTCCCTCCGGCGTGCTCGATGCAGGCAACAGCGGAACTACAGTCCGCCTGATGTCCGGAATTCTTTCCGGGCAGGCGTTTTCCGCTTCCATCACAGGAGACGCTTCCATACAGAAACGGCCCATGAAGCGGATTATGATGCCGCTTTCCATGATGCAGGCAGATATTTCTTCTGTTTATGGTAATGGCTGCGCTCCACTTTCTATCCATGGAAAGCCGCTGAAAGCCATCCACTACCAGTCGCCGGTCGCTTCCGCGCAGGTGAAATCCTGTGTCCTGCTGGCCGGACTGTATGCTGACGGCGTTACCAGCGTGACAGAGCCTGTCGTTTCACGCAACCATTCTGAGCTGATGCTCCGCTATTTTGGCGCAGACGTGAAAACACAGGGAAGGACGGCTTCAATCTCCCCTGACCCTGCCCTTACCGGACAGAAGATCTGCGTTCCCGGAGATATTTCCTCCGCCGCTTATTTTATTGCAGCCGCCCTGCTTGTTCCCGGCTCAGAGGTCCTTCTGAAAAATGTCGGCATCAACCCCACCCGTGACGGCCTGCTGCGCGTATGCCGCGCAATGGGCGGGGATATCTCTTATGAAAATGAAAATTATGCCGGCGCCGAACCATGCGCGGACATCCTTGTACGCAGCAGTTCCCTGCACGGTACAGTCATCGAAGGCGACATCATTCCGACCCTGATTGACGAGATTCCCATTCTTGCCGTTCTCGCCGCTTTCGCAGACGGTACTACCGTTATCCGCGACGCCGCTGAGCTGAAGGTCAAGGAATCCGACCGCATTGCCGTTATGACAGAAAACCTGAAACGCATCGGATGCGACGTCACGGCAACGGACGACGGTATGGTCATCCATGGAGGCAAAGCGCTCCACGGCGCTTCCATTGATACAAAAAAAGACCACCGCATTGCCATGAGCTTTGCCGTAGCTGCACTCGCATGCGGTGGGGAAATGGAACTGCTTGACGGGGACTGTGTAAACATCAGTTATCCGGGGTTCTATCAGGATCTCGAAAGGCTCAGCATCTAAAGTAGCCTGCCGTTTATTTT
>CAOJHI010000181.1 GCA_948436005.1 uncultured Lachnospiraceae bacterium | reverse complement strand
TTGTATATGCATGTCCGACCGATCACGATATGGGTTTTGCGCAGGGAGAAACAGTGGGCAAATGGCTGACGGAAAACTTCGGAGCAGAAGAGCCGGTTGCATATGCAATTCTTGATCAGTCCACATCGCCGAATGTTGCCAAACGTGTGGCAGGTATCAAAGAAGCAATTGCCGAGCAGGCTCCGAATGCAGAATGTGTTGCAATTGCGGACGGCTACACGGCGGAAATGGGCTATGAGACGGCAGAAAATATTATGACAGCGCATCCGGAGGTAAAAGCGCTCTGCTGTATCAACGATTCCGGCGCGCTTGGCGCGTATGAGGCAGTTATGGCTATGAGCGGTATTGACTATGAGAACTTCATGATTGCAGGCGTTGACGGAACACCGGACACATGCAAGCTGATATCTGAAAATTCAATTCTGCGCTGCAGCGTTGACAATGCTCCGGCATATTTCGGCGAATATTTCCAGCAGCTGCTGATCGAGGCCATTGAAGACGGCAAGACCTGGGACGAGGATATTGACCTTCCGGTAACCTCCATCACGATTGAAAATGTTGCAGATTTTATGAAGTAAGATCATGCTGGCAATCAGTCCAGACTGGGCTGGTTGCCAGTTTTTTAGAACGGGAGGAAAATAGGATGCAGAATGAAACGTGTTTGAAAATCAGCCATTTGTGCAAAAGTTTTCCGGGCGTCAGAGCTTTAGATGATATCAATATTGAATTTTACAAAGGGGAGGTTCATGCATTGCTGGGAGAAAACGGAGCGGGAAAATCAACGCTTTGTAAAATTCTTTCAGGGGCCTACAGCAAAGATTCTGGTATTCTGGAGTTTGACGGAGTGGAATATGCCGGTTTTACACCTGCTTCTTCGAAAGAAACCGGTATTGGAATGATTTATCAGGAATTGAATCTGGTATCGTATCTGACTGTATATGAAAATGTTTTTCTTGGCAAAGAAATACGAAAAAGAGACGGAATCAGCGTAGATAAGAAAGCCATGATCCGCAGAACAAAAGAGATTATGGATTCTCTGGAAATAAAAATGGACCCGACGGTGAGAGTAGATAAGCTGACCGTGGCTTACCGGCAGCTGGTGGAAATTATGAAAGCGGTATCTGAGGACGTGAAGCTTCTGATCATGGATGAGCCCACGGCTCCTCTGATGAATCAGGAGGTAGAGATGCTGTTCCGGCTGATCGACCGCCTGAAAAAGCAGGGAATTACAATTATCTATATCTCACATCGAATGGAAGAATTGTACCGGATTGCAGACCGTGTGACGGTTATGCGCGACGGTAAGGTGATTCAGACGCTGAATATGAAAGAGGCAAAGCGGGCGGAACTGATTAAGATCATGGTTGGCCGTGAGATCGGCGAAACTTATCCGTCGAAAGAAGGGCTTACTTTTGGCAGCGTAGTTCTTTCGGCAGAGCATTTGTGCAGCAAAAAGGTACACGATGTGAGCTTATCGGTACGCGCGGGCGAGGTGCTGGGACTTGCAGGTCTGGTTGGCGCCGGAAGAACGGAGACGGCGCGCCTGATTTTTGGCGCGGACGCAAAGAGCTCCGGCGTGATTAAGATAAAGGGAAAAGAAGTAAAAATAAATACGCCCGGAGATGCAATCAGGCAGGGAATATGTCTGATTCCGGAAGACCGGAAGGGGCAGGGCGTGCTTTTGAAAATGTCCGTGGGCGAAAATATTACGATTGTAAAGGCTCCCGAAATCAGCCGTTTTCTGACGATCAGTAAACGCAGGGTGAAAGAAATATCTGCAGAATACGTGGAAGCCATGCGCATTAAAACACCGTCGCTTGAGCAGAAAACGCTTCTTTTGTCCGGAGGCAATCAGCAGAAGGTTGCTCTGGCAAAGTGGATGGCAGTGAATACGGATATTATTATTTTTGACGAGCCGACCCGGGGAATTGACGTTCATGCAAAGCAGGAAATCTACGAAATGATTGACAGGCTGCGCAGACAGGGTAAGGCAATTATTATGATTTCCTCTGAGCTTCCGGAGCTGATCGGAATAAGTAACCGGATTATGGTGCTCTATGAGGGCAACTATGCCGGAGAGATTGCCAGGGAAGAGGATATGACACAGGAAAAAATACTGAATTTAGCTTCGGGAGGGGGAAAACTGTAATGGAAAAAAAGAATATGGGCCGCAAATTGCTGGATTTATATGGGAAGGTCGGCGTGTATTTTCTGCTTTTGGTTGTAATTGTGATTTTTTCAATGCTCAGCAATGTGTTTCTGAGCGTGAATAATATTAAAAATATCGGAAAACAGGTATCTATGATCGGTATCTGCGCAGTAGGTATCAGTGCAGTAATGCTTACCGGAGGTATTGATATTTCCTGCGGCTCCATCATGGCTCTGGTGTCGGTAGTAGGCGCCTGGGTTATGACAAATCTTGGATGGAATATGTGGGCCGCTATTTTGGTCTGCCTGATTCTCGGCGCGGCGCTTGGCTGCTGGAATGGCGTTGTGATTACTTATTTTAAACTGCCGCCTATGATTGCGACGCTGGCCATGCAGACAATTGCCCGCGGTATCGGTTTTATCATTACATCCGGTACGCCGATTTATGGTTTGCCGGAGGAAATTAAGAGTATTTCACAGGGAGAGGTTTTTGGACTGCCTGTATCGATTTTGATTATGTTCCTTGTTTATGCCCTGGGTTACTGGTTCCTGGAAAAGACCTATATCGGACGCCGTATTTATGCATTGGGCGGTAATGCGGAGGCAGCCAGGTTATCCGGCATTAATGTTGACCGGATTATGATTCTGGTTTATACGATCAGCTCCCTGATGTCAGCGGTAGCGGGCGTTGTCATGCTGTCACGTATCAATTCCGGTCAGCCGAATACGGCGCAGGCATATGAGATGAACGTTATTCCGGCGGCGGTGCTCGGCGGCATCAGCCTGAACGGAGGAGAGGGCAAGATATTGAATGTAATTGCCGGTGTTCTGATCATGGGATGTCTGTCTACCGGTATGACGATCATCGGATTGAACGAATACTGGCAGTATATTGTAAAGGGCGTCGTATTGACGATTACGGTAGCCATTGACAATGCACAGAAAGGAAAGCTGAAAAAGGCATAAGCAACAAAAATCATAAGTAAAAAAATAATAAGCAACAAAAATCATAAGCCTAAAAAAAGCATGGGCTGAAAAGAAAACAATGATTCGATGGGGGTGGAAGATGAAAAAGACAGGTATTTTGAACGCAAAGCTGATGGAGGCACTGACTTCTCTGGGACATACGGACCGTTTTATCATCTGCGACGCGGGATTTCCGATTCCAAAAGGGGTAGAGTCAATCGATTTAAGGCTGGTGGCGGGCGTTCCTTCCTTTATGGACTGCCTGAATGCGGTTCTTTCAGAGCTTGTTGTGGAAGAAATCACACTGGCCAGGGAGATGCAGGCGGTGAATCCGGATTCCCATGATAAGCTGCGTGAGCTTTTTAAAAATCAAAAATGCAATTATATCCCGCAGGAAGGGCTGCTGAAGGCGTCTCATGATGTGAAATTTATTTTGCGAAGCGCAGAATTTGCACCGTATTCGAATATTATGCTGACATCAGCATCTGGTGTGGAGGAATATTACAGAGATTTCTATATTTAAAATGTGAATTTAAAATGTGAGCGTTGCAAAGAAGGGAGGATAATGATATGCTAAAGCAAATACTTTAATAAAGTAATAGACGGAGGGGAAATGGATAAAAATAAAATAACCAACATGGAGGTAAAGAAAAAGAACAGAAACCGTATTTACCGCTATATGTGTAAAGCGGGGACTGTTTCCAATCCTGATATTGCATATGAGTTGAAGCTTAGCCTCCCGACTGTAACGCAAAATACAAAAGAATTAATAAAAATGGGGCTGATTGAAGAAAAAGGTGAACTGGAATCTACAGGTGGAAGAAAGGCGAAGGCATTATCCATAACGGCAAATTCAAAAATGGCAGTTGGAATTGATATTACCAGAAATCATATTGGTTTTTTGCTGACGAATCTGCTTGGGGATATATTGAAATACGAGAGAATTCCGTATTCTTTTTATAAAGGTGAAAGCTATTTTTGTGAAGTAAATGAAAAATTAGAGAGTTTTTTGAAAGACAGCCCCGCAGAAAAAGAAAAGATATTGGGCATTGGAATTTCTTTTCCCGGGATTGTGGATCTGGAAAAAAGAGAGATTACAAATTCACATGCATTGGATGTGAAAGCGCTGTCTTTTTTAGATGTGGAAAGATTTTTTGACTATCCCTGTGTCTTTTTGAATGATGCAAATGCCGGGGCTTATGCGGAGGGGATACAGGCAGGGGAGGAAAAGCGATTTTTTTATCTGTCACTCAGCAATACGGTCGGAGGGGCTATTTACAGCGATGGAAAACTGGCATATGGGAGTGAGTTCCGGTGTGGAGAAGTCGGTCATATGACGATTGTTCCGGATGGCCTGGAATGTTACTGCGGGAAAAAAGGGTGCCTGGATTCCTATTGCGCGGCCCGGCGGTTAGCGGAATTATCCGGAGGCAAACTGGAAGGATTTTTTGATAGCTTGGCGCAGGGGACGAAAAAATTTGCCGATGAATGGGAGCAGTATACGGATTATCTGGCAATTGCCGTTAACAATATCCATATGGTTCTGGACTGTGACATCATTCTGGGCGGGTATGTTGGCAGTTATGTAAGTGAACATATTTCTGATATCCGCCGAAAAGTGACAGTTCGCAATACGTTTTCGGAAGATGGACAATTTTTGAAAGCGTGTAAGTATAAGGTTGGAGCAGCTGCATTGGGGGCAGCCTTATATGTGATAGAAATGTTTATTGTACAGGTTTAGTATGTGGAGAAATAAGGCTCTGGTTTCGGAACCTTATTTTTTTTGCCCGATTCCGGTGTTGACAAATCAGGGAAATGGCTTTATTATAAACAACATAATAAAACTATTTAATAAAGTATTTTGCAAAACGGAGGATGGACATGTATTTAGAAGAAATATTCGGATTAAAAGGAAAAACCGCAGTGGTGACGGGAGGAGGAAGAGGAATTGGGCAGACCATCGCAATCGGACTTGCAAAAGCGGGAGCAGAAGTTGTAATAATCAGCAGAAGCGGCGCTGCAGAGACGGTCCGCATGATTCGTGAAAATGGCGGTAACGCATACGATTTGTGTGCTGATGTTACAGATGAAGCAGAGGTTCACACTGCTGTCAGTGAAATCATAAAGCGTTCCGGAAAAATTGATATTCTCTTTAATAATGCTGGTATTTGTATTCATAAGAGCACATTGGATGCGAGCATTGCGGAGTGGAGAAGCGTGATTGATATTAACCTTACCGGGGAATACATTATGGCCAGAGAGGTTGGCAGAACAATGATTGAAAACGGCATCAGAGGTACAATTGTAAATATGGCCTCTATGTCAGGTTCTATTGTAAATATTCCACAGTGGCAGGCTTCCTATAATGCGTCTAAGGCGGGAGTAATCCATCTGACCAAATCACTGGCAGCAGAATGGATTGGATATGGGATAAGAGTGAACAGCCTGAGTCCGGGATACATTGCCACCCCCATGTCTGCTGACGTACCGCAGGAGTTAAAGGAGGCATGGGAGCCGCTGATGCCGATGCACAGAATGGGAAAGCCGGAGGAACTTATCCCGGCTGTTTTGTATCTGGTCAGTCCGGCGTCGGGATATACAACGGGAACGGATGTGATTGTAGACGGAGGATATACGTGTGTCTGATGATCTGTGGTATAAAGAGATTCCTGGGACAGGATGGACAAAAATTTACAGGGGGATGCTGATATGGAAGGTAAAATGAAAGTAGCAGTCATGAATGGCATTGGGAACATAGGCTTTGAGGAGCGGGAGATTCCAAGGCCAAAAGCGAATGAAGTGCTTGTAAAACTGGAGTATGTCGGAATTTGCGGTTCAGATCTGCACTATTATGAAACAGGGGCAATCGGAGATTATGTGGTGCAGCCGCCGTTTGTGCTTGGACATGAACCAGGAGGCACTGTTGTTGGGGTGGGAGAAGGAGTCCGGCATTTAAAGGTGGGGGACCGGGTCGCGTTAGAGCCGGGAAAAACCTGCGGACACTGTGAGTTCTGCAAACAGGGAAAATATAACCTCTGCCAGGATGTTGTATTTTTTGCAACGCCGCCGGTAGACGGTGTTTTTCAGGAGTATGTTGCCCACGAAGCAGATCTGTGCTTTAAACTGCCGGAGAATGTAAGCACGCTGGAAGGCGCATTGATTGAACCTTTGGCGGTTGGCTTTCATGCAGCGATTCAGGGAGATGCTCATCTTGGACAGAAAGCGGTTGTCATGGGTGCGGGATGCATTGGGCTGGTATCTATGATGGCTTTAAAAGCGAGGGGAGTATCAGAGGTTTTTGTGGTTGATCTTATGGAAAAACGTCTGGCGAAAGCAATGGAACTGGGCGCTGACGGAATCATCAACGGTGCCAAAGAAGATGTTCTGGAGCGGGTAAAAGAGCTGACGAATGGGAAAGGCGTGGATTTGGTAGTAGAAACAGCTGGGACGGAGGTCACAACCAGGCAGGCAATTCATATGGCTAAAAAGGGCTCCAATATTGTGCTGGTCGGATATAGTAAATCGGGAGAAATGAAGCTGCCGATGAGCCTTGTACTGGATAAAGAACTGACTCTTAAGACGGTTTTCCGCTAT
>CAOJHI010000180.1 GCA_948436005.1 uncultured Lachnospiraceae bacterium | reverse complement strand
CGTGCATATATGATGTATCGGCCCCTGGCTTTTTTTTCTGCGATTGCAGCGGTCTTTGGCATTGCAGGAGGCGCAATCGGAATCCGGTTCCTGTTTTATTTTTTCCACGATCAGGGTGGAGGCCATGTGCAGTCTCTGATTCTGGCCAGCATGCTGATTATTATTGCAGTTCTGGCAGGCGTGATCGGTTTGCTTGCGGATGTTATTTCTGCGAACCGGAAGTTGATAGAAGAGGTTCAGTATGAAGTGCGCAAACTGAATTATGGAAAAGGCCATGAAGAAATGAAGCTGGATAAGAATAAGGAAGAATGTGATGAGGATAGAACCGCCTGCAGAATTGATATCGTTGATTGAGCATAAAAGGGTTTTGTTTCTTGCAACTAAGAATCGGGATTATCTGCGGATTGTGCAGGAAACGGAACTGATCAAAAAGTACGCTGTATCCTGCAAAATACTTTGCTATCAGGATAAAGGGTATTTAATACGTGTCCTGAAGTTGTTTACAGCGCTTCTGTTTTGCAACACTGGCACTTATGATGTGATTTATGTGAGCTTTCTGCCGCAGATGGTGATTCCATTTTTTTCCTGGAAATGGCATAAAAAACAGGTAATTACAGATTTTTTTATTTCTGTGTATGATACCCTGATTTGGGATCGAAGAAAATTCCGGGACGGAACATGGATTGCAAGGTTGTTGAAAAAAATTGACTGTGTTACTATTCAAAGATCGGATTTTGTTATAGCGGATACGCAGGCACATGCGGACTTTTTTGTAGATGAGTTCGAGGCGAAACAGGGACAGACTCTGGTATGGTATTTAATGGCAGATACGTCGGTTTATAACTCAAAGATTTGTTATAAGTCCAAGGCGCAGCAGGGGGATTTTCAGGTTTTATATTTCGGCTCAATTCTTCCGCTTCAGGGAGTCAGGTATGTGATCGAAGCCGCAGAGATTTTGCAGGAAACTGCCGGTATTCAGTTTGTGGTGATCGGTCCCGTAAAAGAAGAAAAAAAAGCATTGAAAAATATAACGTATATTTCCTGGCTGCCGCAGAAGGAACTTGCAGAACGGATTGCAGGGGCAGATTTATGTCTGGCCGGGCATTTTGCTCCGGATATTGAAAAGGCGAAAAGAACGATACCTGGAAAGGCATACATTTACGAGGCAATGGAAAAACCAATGATTTTAGGAGAGAATCCGGCAAATCATGAATTGTTTTCAGAAGACAGCAGACATTTTTTTGTTGAAATGGGAAATGCGCAGGCGTTGGCAAAGGTAATACTAAATCGATATAAGAGATGTGTGAGTAAAGAAGAATGAACAAGTTTATTGTAAAAGTAAAAGAACATCGGTTTCTGGTTGTTGGGATAATCTTTACCTGGCTGTATTTGATTGCATATGCACTTCCGCTGACCGTTCCTGTGATAAGTGATGAGACAGTGACAATGGCGAACGGGGCATATCTGGCTGGTTATGATTGGAGCTATATGATAGCGGCCTGCGGAGGGTTATATTACAAATATATTCAGGCTCTTATGACAGCTCCGCTGTTTTGGTTGTGCAGAGATCCGGAAATGGTTTACCGGCTTACCATGGTTATGCATGCACTTTTACACGGAAGTATTGTATGGATTGTCTACGTGATTGGTGTTCGTCATTTACGGATTAAGAAGAAGGAGATTGCTGTTCTCCTCGGAATAGTTGCGTGCCTTGTGCCTGCAAATGTGCTTTATGCATACTATTCCCGGGGGGATGTCCTTCTGGGGATTTTTCCGTGGTATGTTCTTGCCTGTTTTCTGGAAACGGTAAGGGCTTGCGAGGAAAATAAACGTGGAAAATGTGTGCTATTTACAGCACTTGCAATTATATTCAGTGTATTATCCTACATGGCGCATACCAGAGGAATTATTGTAATTATAGCACTTTTTATGACAGCGGTTTTAGTACGCCTTTTTATGAAACGTAAATCACTGTCATGGGCAACGGTGGCAGTCTTTTGTGTACTTATGCTCTGCGCAGATCATTTTATGGGGAATGCGTTAAAAAGTGCGCTTTATGCAGTCGGCGGAGCAAATGCCAATACGGTTGAAAGCACAAATATGACCGCTTTTTTTGATATTTTCTCTTTATCAACTATGAAGGCGTTGATTATGCTTTGTATCAGCTGGTTGTATACGCTGTTTTCTTCTACATATGGACTGGTACTGGTAGGGCTGTTCGTTTCACTGCTTTTTGTGGTACATATTTTTTATAAAAAAGAATACCTTACTTGTGAGGAAAAAATAACAGCATTGTTTGGCTTGCTGATTTTTGCGGGGTATTTTTTGGTGGGCGTGCTGTTTTTTAAAGGTATTTTTACAGAGCTGAGCAGCGGTGCATTGGAAAAACGTTCAGACCGTATGGTTTATGACCGTTATGCTGTTTGTGGTATCAGTATTTTGATCTTTTTGGCTGTCTATGTTCTGGCATTAAAGACACATTGGCTGGGCTGGAAGAATAAAGCGCTGTGTATGTTGTCAGGATGCGGGATTGCAGCCGTCTTTTTCTGGAAGATACAGCCTCTTATAACGAAATATCCGGGATATCTTTACAATACAATTATTTTGAATACATTTCAGAAAATAGAGGATGCATGGTCAATTATGACAGGGGCTGTTTATAACGGATGTGCATTAGTCTTATTAGCTGTTTTGGCGTTTATTGGTATGCTCATTTTTTTCTGGATGTCAGGAAAAGGCAGAGCTGTTGTTTATATGCTTGCATTGATAATAGCAGGAGAAGCCTGTCTCGTTCATGTGAATTATCTGAAGATCAGAAAAAGTACAAATGATGCAGTGGTCGAGTCAACAAATGATGTGGTCAGTTATCTGCGCAGTGTGGATGCGGTTACAGCAGAGTTCCCTTATGTGCTTAAAGGGGGGACATCCGGAACAAAGATTCAGTATTACCAGGCCCAGCTGATGAATTATAAGCTGTTTGGAAAAAGACAGGAAAAGCAGCTTGATGCAGAGGAATTTTTTATTGTCAGTGCGGGTGGGGATATTGATTTGACATGGTATGAAGATGATTATTATCTTTTTGATGATTTTGATTATGCCAATGCTGCGTATGATATTGTTTATGTGAAAGGTGACAGTTTAAAGGATAAAATGGAGAGCCTGGGACATAAAATGAGAAAATATGATAGATAAAAGTAAGCAAAGAGGATGTAATTTTGAGTTATAGGGGATACTAGTTGGCAATGATAAAGGCTGTTGTGTAAATAAAATAAATTGTGAAAGGAAGTATTCTGATTATGAAAGTATTAGTAACCGGTGTCGCTGGCCAGTTAGGCCATGATGTGATGAACGAACTTGCAAAGAGAAATTATGAAGGAATCGGCTCAGACCTTGCTCCGGAGTATGGCGGTATTCAGGACGGAACGCCTGTGACGCAGATGCCGTATGTGTCTTTGGATATTACGGATGCAAAGGCAGTTGATGAGCTGATTACGCAGCAGAAGCCGGATGTTGTGGTACACTGTGCGGCATGGACGGCTGTGGATATGGCGGAAGACGATGATAAGGTAGAAAAGGTACGTCTGGTAAATGCAAAGGGTACTGAGAATATAGCAGCTGTCTGCAAAAAGCTGGATTGTAAAATGGTTTATCTGTCCACGGATTATGTGTTTAACGGGCTGGGTGTAGAGCCGTGGCAGCCGGATTGCAGGGATTATGAACCGCTCAGTGTTTACGGAAAGACGAAGCTTGAGGGCGAGCTTGCAGTATCGGGAATGCTGGAAAAATATTTTATTGTGCGTATCGCATGGGTATTTGGCGTAAACGGCAAAAACTTCATTAAAACCATGCTGAACATCGGAAAAAGCCATGATGTGCTGCGGGTGGTGAATGACCAGATCGGTACGCCGACGTATACGTATGATCTGGCCCGGCTTCTGGTAGATATGATCGAGACAGAAAAGTATGGTTACTATCATGCCACGAATGAAGGAGGTTATATCAGCTGGTATAAGTTTGCGAAAGCAATCTTTGCGGAGGCTGTGGCGCTCGGGCATGAAGAGTACGATGAGGCTCATCTGACGGTACAGCCGGTGACGACGGAAGAGTATGGTGCATCGAAAGCGAAAAGACCGTTTAACTCAAGGCTGGATAAGAGTAAGCTTGTGGAAAATGGTTTTCAGCCGCTGCCGACGTGGCAGGATGCATTGGGGCGATATTTGCGGGAAATTAAGTTTTAAGAAAAGAGAGATACCGGGGAGAAACTATGGATAAATGCGCGGTTCTGATTCCATGCTACAATGAGGAAAAGACAATAGAAAAAGTGATATGTGACTGGAAACGTGAGCTGCCGGAGGCAGTGATTTATGTTTACAATAACAATTCACAGGACCGGACAGAGGAGATTGCCCGCAGGGCCGGAGCAGTGGTGCGCCGGGAATATGCGCAGGGGAAGGGAAATGTTATCCGCAGAATGTTCCGGGAAATTGATGCGCAGTGTTATGTTATGGTGGATGGTGATGATACGTATCCGGCAGAGTATGGACGGAAAATGGTAGATGAGGTGCTGGAGCATCAGGCTGATATGGTGGTGGGGGACAGGCTGTCTTCCACCTATTTTACGGAAAATAAACGGTTATTTCACAATTTCGGAAATACGATGGTGCGCAGTACCATCAACAGGCTGTTCAAAAGTGACATTCGTGATATTATGACGGGGTATCGTGCGTTCAGCTATCCGTTTGTCAAAACATTTCCTGTGCTTTCGAAAGGGTTTGAGATTGAAACAGAGATGACGCTTCACGCAGTGGATAAAAACATGCATGTGTCTAACGTGATTATTGATTACAGAGATCGGCCGGAGGGAAGTGAATCAAAATTAAATACTTATTCAGACGGGATTAAGGTGCTGGCAACAATCGGGAGGCTGTTTCGGAATTATAAGCCAATGAATTTTTTTGGTTTGCTGTCAGCAGTACTTGTTTTGATTGCGGCTGCTCTGTTTTTCCCTGTTTTCTGGACATTTTTACAGACCGGTAAGGTGCCGAATTTTCCGACGCTGATTGTGAGCGGATTTGTGGCAATGGCAGCTTTGCAGTCTTTGTTTTCGGGTTTGATTCTGTCAACCATGGCGGAAAAAAACAGGCAGGAGTTTGAATTGTGGCTGCAGTTGGTGAACAGTCAGTATCAGGCAAAGAATAATCTAAAATAAGTATAAATTTGTCTTAAGAAAAAGTGAAATACGTGTTGTTTTGTTGAAAAATACTATATTGTGTGATAGAATGTCGACGGATTATGTGCAAATATATGTGCCTTTTCAGAGGATGACAGCAATATAACCAATATAAAAAGAGAACAACATGAGATAGGTGGATGAATATTTTATTTTATCTTTTACCAAAGAGCGAAGTAATGTATTTATATGATGATTACTCTTTGCGTCAGGCGCTTGAGAAGATGGAGTTTCATAAATACAGTGCTGTTCCTATTATTAACAGAGCGGGCAACTATATGGGAACACTGACAGAGGGCGATATTTTGTGGGAGCTTCGGCGGCGTGGTTCTCTGGATCTTCACAGTGCGCAGGATATACCAATCCGGCAACTTGGGCGGAAACGTGATAATCAACCCGTGAATGTCAACTGTAATATCGAAGATCTTGTGATGACTTCAATGAATCAGAATTTTGTTCCTGTTATAGATGACAATGGTATTTTTATCGGGATTGTAACCAGAAAAAGTATTATTGAGTATTGTTACAGGCAGTACAAGCAGGAGTCGGAGAAGAATCATTAAGGTTTTTTCAAATTTATTTCTTTTTATTTTGAAGTATTTGTAAAAAAAGTCTTGCCCTATTTACAGAAAAGTGATAATATGTAACATAAATGTAATATATTATCGAGGTGAGATGATTGTAATGAAGGGGAAGTTTAAAGTTTGGATGTTATGGATGTTGCTTGTCTTTGGGGTGACAGGCGGTGTTGTGGGTGTATCTGCTGCGGAGATTGAACCAATACAGGCAGATACGACTGTAAAGGCGAGTGCAGGTACGGCGCGCAGCTCATCAAAGCGCGGTTGGGTAAAAGAAGGGAAATATCGTTTTTACTATTCCTCCACAGGGAAGATGGCAGTTGGCTGGCGGAAAATAGGAAAGAATGCTTACTATTTCAGAGAACAGGCGGAAGGGAAAGCCCCTGTAGGGAGTCGTGTGACCGGTTTTCAGAAAATAGGAAAGTATACTTATTATTTTAATTCAAAGGGCGTTTTGCTGACCGGATGGCAGAAGATTAACGGCCAGGCCTATTATTTTAAAAAGAATGGAAATTTCGGCACAATGGGCCGCATGCATGTGGGTTTTAATAAAATCGGTGGGAAATGGTATTATTTCAAGCCGGAGGGAGCAGCAGCGACCGGTTGGACGAAAATTAAAAAGAAGCTTTATTATTTCAATAAAAGTTCGAAACTGGTGACTAGGGGCAGTGCGTATACGGGCTGGAAAAAAATCGGTAAATACAGATATTATTTCAGCTCCAAGGGGCTTCGTTATACAAGCCGCTGGATTGACAAGAAATATTATGTAGATCAGAACGGCCGTATGCTTACAAGCTGTATCACACCGGATGGATATAAGGTGAATGCTTCCGGTGTACGCGGGAAGCTGGCAAATGGCTGGGTGAAGAGCGACGGACATTACTATTATTACAAGTCGGGGACAAAGTGCACAGGCTGGACAATGGTAAATGGTAAATATTATTACCTGGATGCAGATGGCGTGCGTCAGGTGGGCTGGCAGACGATA
>CAOJHI010000179.1 GCA_948436005.1 uncultured Lachnospiraceae bacterium | reverse complement strand
TTCTGGTACTGATCAATCTGACCGGCGGGGAGAAGCAGATCCAGATTACGGATGATCCGAATTATGGAGCATTTACAGAAGTGGCATTCCAGGCCAAAACCGATCAGATCAGCAATCTGGCTGGACAGGATTTGACACTGGCGCCGTATGCAATGGTGGTTTTGCAGTAAGGTGAACCATACAGAAGAAAGATGATATACAGCTAAAGCTTAGTAATATTTCATGTGGAGGGGCCGTCTGGGGGCTCCTCTTCATGTTTTCATGAAAAAGTACATAAAAAATCCCTCCAAACTAGATTATGAAGAAAAGCCGGTAAATACAGATCTTCTATGCTAATGAAGGGCGAAAGGTATGAAAAATAGCTTTTCTCCCGCCTTAATAAAAGGCCTCCTATGATAATTTATTTTATCATAGAAGACCCATTTCTAACATAATGTTCTAATGAACATACTCTGTAAAAATAACCTCTCCTGTTTCAGGATCTCTGGAAAAATGCTTTAAATAATCCCAACCGATTTTAGCATACTCCGGATACAACGCGTGGACAAGGTCTCTTGTAAAGCTAATTGCCAACATCGGTATACCCTGCTCATTATTCTTATACCATGTCAGATTTTCATGCTCATTGTTAAGAATTTTCTGGGAGAAAGCATCCTCTTCAAAACCAACGATAGGATAAGTATCAAAATCATAGGAGATTTCTTCCATTTCATTGTAGCGCATAAAGTTATTAATCATTGCTTGAGGTCTGGACTGCAGACTGCCATCCGACCAGCTCACATTTTTTTCCTTATCAACAGAGCTTGTAGTAAACATATACGGGATATCAAGCGTTTTAAACTGTTCTTCATCCTCAGGAAGAGGCGTATAATCTGCCGGAGCCATTGCTGCAATAGCAGCGATCAGATCCGGGTGCTCTACTCCAACGGCAATAGAAGCTGCGCCGCCTTTGGAGTATCCAGTCGCATATACGCGGCTTGGGTCAATAGCCGGGTACGTCTCAATCATATAAGAAACGAGGGCTCCTAAAGCATCACCCAATACAGGTGTATCGGTTATGTAATCCTTTTCCGGAGCAACCATGATAAATCTTTCCTGCCCTGCAAGCACTAACCAGCCATTTTCATCCACAAATCCGCGAGGATCATCACTTCCACCATGATTTGCGAGAATCAGAGGAACCGAATGTTCTTTTACCTCTCCGTCCAAAACTTCCTGAGGAATATATTCAAACCATGTCTGCAGGTATTCGCCTTTATCAGTTTTTATATCAGCAAATCGATCCTCCTGGTGCATTGTCATCACAATTCCATCTGGTGTAACACCGTTAATAAGGGGATTACGCTTACTTAAAGAATAAGGGGCCTCATCGAAACCATAACCCTGATAAGGTGTTCCTGCTGTATATAGTCCCTGTTTTACAACAGGAATTCGCATGGATTTAATA
This sequence comes from uncultured Lachnospiraceae bacterium, assembly GCA_948436005.1. GTDB lineage: Bacteria > Bacillota > Clostridia > Lachnospirales > Lachnospiraceae > Choladousia. Next base: position 5,424 of record CAOJHI010000179.1, on the reverse strand, counting down.
AACATCTCATTATAGGCACGATTGATAACGGAAGCAATATCAACATCAGAATCCTTGCTAATAATAACCTGTTGAAGTGGAAGACCCTGATTATAAAATGTAGTGACTTCATTATCACTCTTGATAGAGTCCGTTTTATTAGCACTCTGATATTTTGTCTGAACAGAATCACTCGGATTCACAAGATATACTGGCAAAACACTGGACACATCACTGATTTCATCGATTTCACTGTTAATCAGCAACGCACCAGCAATACGGCTGGAGTAATCAAAGGTTGTAGCAATATAGTTGTTAAAGAAAGTAGCTCCATCATCAATGCCAATAGCATAGATATAACCAAATCCGCCAAAATACTCCGCATCAGAATAATATGTAGTCACGTCATCAACTTTATACCCTTCCTTTTGCGCCAGCATAGCAGTTTGAAGCTTGTAATAATTCTTTTGGTCCTCAGCAGTAAATCCAGCCTCAGGATCAGCTGGAGTAATCAATACAACGCTGCCAACAGCCCCATCAATGATATCAATCAGACCTAACTCTTTCAGATAATTATATGCATCATCCTTGGCAGCAAAATTCTTATCAGAAAAAACAAGAAGATTCGTATTGAGCCTTGCGGCAGCACGTCCTCCATACAAATCAGCGGATCGATATACAAATACAGTGTTCTCCGGATAATTGTCTAAAACCGGGTGAGACTCAAATTCTTTTCCAACGTTGTACTCCAGATGGGCAACAGCAGCCGGACTGTTCATACGGGTTTCTTCCAGGGTTTCAAAAGTAGCCTCATTTCCCTGCTTTCCGGTATAATCCAAAGCAAGAACGCTGGTATTTGATGACAATAAGAACCCCAGGGTTAATAACATACAAAATCCTTTTTTAGTTCGAGAAAACATTTTTTACCTCCTGAAATTTTTTTGATTTTGAATTACACAAGTTTTCGTTCGTTTACATAAGTTTCCTGTTATCGTTTCCCTCCTTTACTACATAGTCCACGAACATCACAATGAACTATATCATGTGAAATTCCGTAATAATATGTAAAAATTCGTTTTTTTTGTAATATTTTCTTATTTATTTTTCATATCAAGTCTATTTTTGTTAATAATTTACGAAAATAAGTTTGTTTTTTTATAGCGGAAGTGTATGCTGTCAGTTGCATTTCTGAACGGGAGCCGGGCATTAGGGGGCACCGAACAGGCTGCGGTATTGTGTATTATGAGAAACACGAAGCATGCAGAAAGTAATTTCGTATTTTCTGGAATAGAAGAGTAAAGTGGATTTAGAAGATAAGAAAAGACGAAGATTTAGGAAAGGCCGGGTTAAAATAGTACTTCAGGGAATTTCAGGAAAAGAAGTGGAAAAGGGTTTGACATTCCAGCAGGTATGTGGTAAAGTATATAAGGTTGTAATTAACAGGAAAGCAGAGTATCCACTCTCACCGCGGCACAGAAGTGACCGTCGGTTCATATCGGGAGCAAAGCAGCACACAGAAGGTATCTGTGTTTTGTATGTGAGGATTATGAGTGGATGACGATGTTATCCACTCTTTTTTATATCGATGTGTGGAGGTGCGTACCATTAGCGAATTAATGATCAACGAACAAATCAGGGACCGTGAAGTCCGTCTTATCGGAGAGAACGGCGAACAGCTTGGAATCATGTCTGCAAAAGATGCGATGAAGCTGGCAAAGGAAGCAGAGCTTGACCTAGTAAAGATTGCTCCGACCGCAAAGCCGCCGGTCTGCAAGATTATTGATTACGGAAAATATCGTTATGAGCTGGCCAGAAAAGAAAAAGAGGCCAGAAAAAAACAGAAAACGATCGAAGTCAAAGAGGTTCGATTATCGCCGAACATCGATGTAAATGATTTAAATACCAAGGTAAATAATGCCAGAAAATTTGTCACGAAAGGAAATAAAGTAAAGGTTACGCTTCGTTTCCGTGGACGTGAGATGGCGCATATGAATGCCCATCGTTATATTCTTGAAGATTTTGCAAAAGAGCTTGAAGATGTTGCAGTCGTTGACAAACCGATCAAGCAGGAGGGCAGGAGCCTTACTATTTTCCTGTCGGAAAAACGTTAATTCAGATATTTTAATACAAGGAGGAACTATAAGATGCCAAAAATGAAAACCAGCAGAGCAGCTGCAAAACGTTTCAAAAAAACAGGTACAGGTTTATTGAAAAGAAGCAAAGCTTATAAGAGCCATATCTTAACCAAGAAGTCTACAAAGAGAAAGAGAAATCTGAGACAGGCGGCTATTACAGACGCTACGAATGCTCAGAACATGAAGAAGATTTTACCGTATTTATAAGATGAGGCGAAGGAGGAAATAAGACATGGCAAGAATCAAAGGCGGTTTGAACGCTAAGAAAAGACATAACAGAGTATTAAAGCTGGCAAAGGGTTACAGAGGAGCCCGTTCCAAACAGTATAGAATCGCAAAACAGTCCGTAATGCGCGCTCTGACCAGCGCATATGCTGGACGTAAGCAGAGAAAGCGTCAGTACAGACAGCTCTGGATTGCACGTATCAATGCAGGCGCTCGTCTGAACGGACTTTCCTACAGCAAGTTTATGTATGGTCTGAAACTGGCAGGTGTTGAGCTGAACAGAAAAGTTCTGGCTGACATGGCAGTAAATGATGCAGAAGGCTTTGCAACACTGGCAGAGCTCGCAAAGACAAAACTGGCTTAAGCGGCAGGGTTCGGATAAATAAAGAAGAATGATAAAAAAGCACTGTATTCCGCGATGGACTGCAGTGCTTTTCTGGTTATGTGGAGGAGCACGGAAGGAGATCAGCTGCTCATGCAGCATGTGCCCGCACAACGGACAGGAGAAAATTTTCCTGTCTGATTTATGGTAAGCAAGAGGTGTATTGTGGGAGAGTTGAAGAAAATTTTAAGGCTGACAGCAGGTGTGGGAGAGGAGTTAATCCGGTGCGGTGCAGAGATATCGCGGGTCGAGGACACGATGAACCGGATTGCGCTGCATTATGGCGTGACAGGACGTCAGATTTTTATTATTTCCAATGGAGTGTTTGTGAACCTGGAAAAGGGGGAAGAGGCAAAGAATGTCAGCTTCCAGCATATTCCGCAGATCAGTGTGGATATGAGTAAACTGTGTGAACTGAACAGCCTTTCCAGAGATATTGAACAGAGGGATTTGTCCCTTGATGAGGCGCTGGAGCGCCTGGAAGGTGTGCGGTGCGGAAAAAGGAAAAATGTGTGGCAGTATATTCTGGCTTCCGGTGTTGGGGCGGGTTCGTTCTGCTATCTGTTCGGAGGGGACCTAAAGGATTGTTTTGGAGCGCTTTTGGTGGGGCTGATTCTCTGGTTTTTCTTTACAGCAGTGGAAAAGTACAGGCTTCCGAAAGTGGTTCTTCATACGCTGGGCGGCATTTTGGCGACATCAGGCTGCATTTTTCTGCTGCGGCTGGGGGCAGTGAGTCATTTAGAACAGACTATTATGGGCTCGATTATTCCAATGATTCCAGGTGTGGCCTTTGTGAATGGGATTCGGGATATTGCGGACAGTGATTATATTTCGGGAAGCATAAGGCTTCTGGACGCACTGCTGATTTTTATCTGCATTGCGGCAGGAGTGTGTATTGCATTCTGGATATTTGGAGTGGGAGGTGTCTGAGATGAGTTTGCTGTTGGAAACAGCTGCGGCATTTGTCGGGACAATTGCATTTGGCATTTTGTTTGTCGTACCGGCAAGTCAGTTTTTAGTCTGCGGTCTGGTGGGAGGAATCGGCTGGGTGGTCTATGCAGTGACTCTGGAAAACAGTTCTGTAGCCGTTGCGTCTTTTCTGGCTACAGTGGTGATTGTGCTGCTGGCAAGGATTTTGGCAGTAGTGCGGAAAGTTCCGACCAATGTGATTATGATACCGGGGATTTTCCCGATTGTGCCGGGAATCGGCCTTTATGATATGATTTATAATCTGATGATCGGTGATACGGCGTCTGGCGTCAGTGAGGGACTTGCTGTGCTCAAAGCGATTGGCGCTATTGTATTTGGGATTATTGCTGTTTTTTCCCTGCCGAACCAATGGTTCCGGAAACGTCCGAAAATTGTGGCAAGGAGATAAATAGGAAAAGGGGGCCTGGATGAAAAGGTATTTATGTTTGGTGGGCTTGAACTGTGTGATACTTTTTGGGATGATGTATTCTTTTTTTTCTGAAAAGCAGGCAGCGTATGAATTAAATTATCGGTTTACCCTGATTTATCCGCAGGTATGGAGAGAACAGAATTATGAAATGCCGGATATGTTTGAGCTGCACCGGGCGAATATGAAATGTGTAAGTTTTGGGAGTACGAATGACGATGAACAGATTGAAATGCTGCAAAAAGCGATTCTGGCGAATGTGGACGGAATTATCACAGTAGGAAGCGGGGGTTCCAGAGAGCTTGCAGAGCTGGTGGATGAGGCGGAAAAGCAGGGAATACCGGTGATACTCGTTGATTCAGACCTGCGCGATACGAAGAGAAGCGGATATGTAGGGGCAGATAATTACAAGGCAGGTGAATTGGCCGGGCAGGATATGGTTAAGGCTACAGGCGGGCAGGCGAAGATCGGGATTATTGTCTCAAGGCTTGACAGTGCGAGCCAGGCAGAGCGGGTAAAAGGATTTGAGCATGTGGTGGAAGAACACGAAAAAATGGAGGTTCTGGAGATTCTGGAATGTGAGGAAGACCGGACAGTCATCCGGCGCCTGATCGAGAACATGCTGAAGGAACACCCGGAGCTGGATGCGATTTACTGTACAGAAAGTGTCTCCTCAGACATGGCAGGGGAAATTCTGCAGGAGCTGCGCTGCGGGCCGGAACAGGTGAAGGTAGTCTGCTCTGGACTGTCTGACCATATCTGGGAGTATATTCAGGAAGGGCGCTACTATTCCGCAGTGGTGCAGGATATTTATGAACAGGTGGAGCAGGCTGTGGTTTGCCTGAAAGAACACAAGAACAATGGTGTAAATGCGCCCGAGTTTGTGTATACGGGAATCACGAGCGTGAAAAAGGGATTTGATTACGAAAGCTGGAGGGATGCAGGCCAGAATGGGGAGGCGTGGAAAACAGAATGAAGAAAAACAGGACATTTAAATCCCGGATGATGCAGTTCATGCTCGGGATCTCCGTTGTGGCGCTTGTGCTGATCGTTCTGTGTGTTTCCGTTTACCGGATTATGGATCAGAGCCATAAGGACAGTATGAGTCAGCTTCTGAACCTGAATACATTTTTTGACAGGCTGGCTGCCATCAATGACAGTGTATATGAATATACGCTAGAAGGTGACGAGACACTGTACAGAGAGATTGAGCAGGGGTGCATGGAAGGCCGGCGGATTTTAAAGGAAATGGCGGATATGCAGGTAGATATGGCCTTTTACCGCGATATCCGGGATATGGAGGAGAT
>CAOJHI010000178.1 GCA_948436005.1 uncultured Lachnospiraceae bacterium | reverse complement strand
GACGTGTGCTCTTCCGATCTGAACAGACGTGCGAACCGCTTCCCATGAACCTTAAAATGTGTTATATTAGGATAGAAAGTTGCAAAGCGATGAGAGGACAGGCCTGAGAAAATACACGAAATCAGGAGTTCAGGGCAACTGAAACAGAAGGTGGAGGCAGCATATGGCAGGATTTAACGATATTCTTGGACATGAACAGGAGATTGCCCATCTGAGACGGGCGATTGAGACCGGACAGGTCAGTCATGCATATATTTTCAGCGGAGAAAAAGGAACAGGCAAGCATCGGCTGGCCCAGGCGTTTGCAGAGACGCTGCAGTGTACGGGAGAAGGAGAACATCCCTGTGGTACGTGCCATTCCTGCCGTCAGGCACTTAGCGGCAATCACCCGGATATTATTTATGTCCGGCATGAGAAGCCTGCGAGTATCGGTGTTGAGGATATTCGCGAACAGCTCACGGGAGACATTTCGATTCGCCCGTACAACGGAAAATACAAGATTTATATCATTCAGGACGCGGAAAAAATGACAGTGCAGGCACAGAACGCGATTTTGAAGACCATAGAGGAGCCGCCCGAGTATGCGGTTATTCTTTTGCTGACAGCAAATGAACAGATTTTTCTTGATACAATTCGTTCCAGATGTGTGCTTCTTAGCCTGAAACCTGTTCCGGATGAGCAGGTAAAGAAGTATCTGATGGAAGAGCTTCAGGTGCCGGATTACCAGGCGGATATCTGTGTTGCGTTTGCGCAGGGAAATATCGGAAAGGCAGTGCGTCTGGCTTCTTCGGAGGATTTTTCAGCAATCAAGGCTTCCGCTATGCAGCTTCTGCGAAATGCGGGCAAAATGGAAGTCAGCGAGCTGATTGATTACGTAAAGGAGGTACAGGAGTACAAGCTTTCTGTTCAGGATTATCTGGATATTCTTGCGCTCTGGTACCGGGATATGGTATATTTCAAGGCGACGAGGGACATTGACGGCATTATATTCCGGGATGAGATCCGGACGATACGTGAGACGGTAAGCCTTTGCTCCTATGAGGGAGTGGAGGAAGTCATGAAAGCGATCGAAAATGCCAAGACAAGACTGTCCGCGAACGTTAATTTTGATCTGACAATGGAGCTGCTGTTCCTTGTCATTAAGGAGAATATACATGGTTAAAATAGTTGGAGTACGATTCAGAAATGCAGGGAAAGTATATTACTTTGACCCCAAGGGATATAAGATTGAGCCGGGAGACCACGTGATCGTGGAGACTGCCCGGGGCGTTGAGTACGGTACCGTGATCGGTGCGGTTCGAAGCGTGCCGGAGGAGACGATCGTTCAGCCGCTCAAAGGGGTAATCCGCGTGGCAACGCCGGAGGACGATGCACGAGCACAGAGAAACCGTGTCAAAGAAAAGGATGCATTAAAGATCTGTCAGGAAAAAATCACCAAGCACGGGCTTGAGATGAAGCTGATTGACGCAGAGTATACGTTTGATAACAATAAAGTATTATTTTATTTTACAGCAGATGGCAGAATTGATTTCCGGGAGCTGGTAAAAGATCTGGCAGCCGTATTTAAGATGCGGATTGAGCTGCGGCAGATCGGTGTCCGCGACGAGACAAAGATTCTCGGCGGTATCGGCATCTGCGGCCGTATTTTGTGCTGTAACAGCTACCTTTCCGAGTTTGCACCGGTTTCGATCAAGATGGCAAAAGAGCAGAACCTTTCCCTGAACCCGACGAAGATTTCAGGTGTCTGCGGCCGTCTGATGTGCTGCCTGAAAAATGAGGAGGATACGTACGAATATCTGAACAGCCGCCTTCCGGGGATTGGCGATACGGTGACAACGCTCGACGGGCGAAAGGGCGAGGTACACAGTGTCAATGTGCTGCGCCAGAAGGTAAAATTGCTGATTGATGTGGATGATGAGAAAGAAATACAGGAATACGATGTCAGCGAATTAAAGTTTAAGCCAAAACGCCGCAGGGATAAAGGCGGTAAGGGCGAAAAAAATGGCGGTAAGGACAACGCAGTTGATAAGGAACTGAGGGAACTGGAAGCGCTCGAGAAAAAAGAAGGGAAATCAAAGCTGGATGAAGGTTGAGCTGAAAGAAGGAGAACGCGTGGATGATCTGCACCGGAACGGGTTTCAGATCATTCAGAATGGGAAATTGTTCTGTTTCGGGATGGATGCTGTCCTGCTTTCCGGTTTTGCGAAAGTAAAAGCGCAGGGGACAGCGCTTGATCTGGGGACTGGTACAGGCATTATTCCGATTCTGCTTGCAGCAAAGACGCAGGGACGTCACTTTACAGGGCTGGAGATTTCACCGACCAGCGCAGATATGGCTGCGCGCAGCGTACTGCTCAATGACCTGCAGGAGCGGGTGGAAATCGTCAGAGGAGATATCAAAGAGGCCGGGGAGCTGTTTGCTCCGGCTTCTTTTGACACAGTTACGTCAAATCCCCCGTATATGATCGGGCAGCACGGGCTGGTAAATCCTGATCTGGAAAAGGCCGCGGCCCGGCATGAAATTCTCTGTACGCTGGAAGATGTGGTGCGTGCAGCTGCAAAGCTGGTTCGTCCGGGCGGCAGTTTTTTTCTGGTGCACCGGCCGTTTCGCCTGGCAGAAATTATCCGCACATTGTCCCAATATAGTTTGGAACCTAAGCGGATGCAGCTTGTTTATCCTTATGTGGACCGTGAACCAAATATGGTGCTGATAGAGGCAGTGCGCGGAGGTAAACCGCGGATGACAGTGGAAAAGCCGCTGATTGTATACCGGGAACCGGGAGTGTATATGCCGGAGATTACAGAGATTTATGGGTATTGAGAGGGAGACAATGGGACAGGGAAAGCTATTTTTGTGTGCAACGCCGATCGGCAATCTGGAAGACATCACGATGCGGGTGCTCCGAATCCTGCGCGAGGCAGATTTAATTGCAGCGGAGGATACGCGCAACAGCCTGCATCTGCTGAATCATTTTGATATCCGTACGCCGATGACAAGCTACCATGAGTACAATAAAATAGAAAAGGCGTATGTTCTGATTGAGAAAATGCGTTCCGGACAGAATGTTGCGCTGATTACAGACGCGGGGACACCGGGAATTTCGGATCCGGGCGAAGAGCTTGTTCGTCTCTGTTACGAAGCGGGAATTGAGGTGACTTCCCTTCCCGGCGCGTGTGCCTGCGTGACGGCACTGACTCTTTCGGGGCTTCCGACGCGGCGTTTTTGCTTTGAGGCATTTTTGCCGCAGGATAAAAAAGAAAAACAGCGGATTCTGGAAGAGCTCAGAACAGAAACCAGGACCACGATTTTGTATGAGGCGCCTCATCGGCTGCTTCGTACTCTAGGGGAACTTCTGGAAGTGCTGGGAGACCGCCGCGTAACAGTATGCCGTGAGCTGACGAAACGGTATGAGACGGCTTTTCAGACTACACTTTCGAGAGCGGTTGCACATTATGAGGCAGATGCGCCCAAAGGGGAATGTGTGATTGTCATGGAGGGCCGCAGTCCGGATGAGCTGGAACAGGAAGCGCAGAGATCCTGGGAGGAGACAGATATTGAGACGCATGTGCAGCTCTATGAAAAACAGGGGATGGACCGAAAGGAAGCTATGAAATGCGCGGCAAAGGATCGCGGCCTTACAAAGCGGGAGGTGTATGCCATGCTGCTGGAAAAGAAAGCGGGAGAGTGACAGCTGATGGCAGGAATGGGAAGAAAACTATCACTACGAAAGACATGGAACATGATTTTTCTGGCAATTTTTTCAGCAATTGGACTCACATGCGGTGCAGATATGGATGCCCGGTGCCTGCCGTTTTTTCTTGCAGTCCTGACGTTTTTTTTGATCAAAGAAGTACGGAAAAAAGAATTCCAAAGCCGCAGCCGCGTTCTGGCTGCAATTTTTGCTGTGTGCTTTTCCGGCATGCAGCTACTTGGAAAATCGTATCATTTATATGACAGCTGGGTTATGCTTTTGGGCGGAAAATTCGTATTTTTGCGGGCAATCCTTATCATTTTGGGGTCATCGGTGCCGGTTTATTATCTGATTCTTCTTGCGTTTTATTCTTTGGATCGGATTTCAGTAAAAGAGAATGGTGGTCCCGGCTTTTTTTCGGGAAAATACTATGTGACAGCAGCACTGCTGATTTTTCTTTGCTGGCTGCCCTATTTTATTTTGTTTTTTCCGGGAACTTCCGGGAATGACACAGCAAGTCAGATTGCGCAGTTTTTCGGGCAGTCCACGTGGACGCGGGAATTGTCAGCAGTGCGCGGAAAAGATATTTATCTGAGCAATCATTTTCCGTTTTTTACGACAGTGCTGGCTGGGGCTTTTGTTCAGATTGGAGTATGGCTTGGAAATGCGGCGGCCGGTGTGGCATTATATGTGCTGTTGCAGATGATTTTTATGGCATTTGCGCTTGCCGGAGTCTGGTTTTATCTGAGGTGGGCAGGGCTGTCGGAACGTTGCCTGAAGGCAGGGCTTCTGATTACGGCATTTTTTCCACTTTATCCCATGTATGCAATCTGTATGCTGAAGGATACGGCTTTTGGTGTATTCTGCCTGATGATGTCAGTGATTTTGATGGAGATTGTGCGGTCCAAAGGCGCATGTCTGAAGAAGAAATGGTTTTGTGCAGGGCTTGCTCTGGTCAGCCTTCTGATCATGCTGTTTCGCAGTCAGGGCCTGTATATGATGTTGGCAGTGCTGGCAGTGATACTGGTCGTTTACCGCCGTTATTGGATTCCGGCAATTGCTTCTTTGCTGCTTCCAATTCTGTTTTTTCAATTTATATGGCTGGGGGTGCTGCTTCCGATGTGGAAGGTGGCGCCAGGCGGCAGGCAGGAAATGCTGGGAATTTTGTTTCAGCAGACAGCCCGCTGTGTGAAACAGTATCCTGAGGATGTGAAGCCAGAGGAAAAAGAGGCGATCAATCGTGTTCTTGATTACGAAAAGCTGGAAGATAAATACAATCCACGGCTGGCAGATCCGGTGAAATATACGTTTCGCCAGGACTGCACATCGCAGGAGCTTACTGGTTATCTGAACGTATGGTTTCGCATGCTGCTTCGCCATCCGGGAACGTATATAGAGGCAGTTCTGAATAACTGCTATGGATTTTTCTATCTGGAACAGCCATCCGGAATGGTTTACAGGGATTTTAAACAGAAGTCTCACTGGAAGGAAGAAGGAGTACTGTCGTTTGAGGCTCCGTTTTTGTCCGAAAAAGTATTGCAAGCGGTTCAGATGGCGGTAGACATTTTGCAGCGCATTCCGATCGTGAACTTGCTGTTCAGTGTGGGAATGTATGGGTGGATTGTGGTCTATTTTGTACTTGATATGATACGTAAAAAAAACTATGCATATCTCATTCCGGGACTCATGCCGGTTCTTTCAACAGGGATTCTTCTGATCTGCCCGGCAAACGGAAACTTCCGTTATATTATGCCCCTGATTTATGCGGCGCCATTTCTGGGTGGACTTTGTATTATGAGAAGCGAAGGATGAAGAGGACAATATCTATCACATAGAGATGTAAGATAAAAAGAGAACGATTTTAAGAACAGAGTACTGAAAAATATCTTTTTGATATTTGATAGTACTCTGTTTTTGTGTGTTATGCATAGAAATTACAGTATAAATTTGTGAAATTGGTAGAAAGAAACGGAAATAATATTACAAATATGAAAAATGTATTGAAATAATATTTCAATTAGTGTATGATACAACTACACAAAGGAAGAATAAATTGCATCATATCATTAAAGGAGGGTTTCTTATGAGTTTTAGAGAGTGTGCGAATCTGGAACTGAAGGAGCTGCAGGAGGTTCTGGACCGGATGTCTGACAAAGACATTGAGCCGCTGATGGACGCAGTCATTTCTGCAAAAAAAGTTGTTTGCTATGGCGCTGGCCGTGAAGGGCTGGGACTGAAGTTTTTCGTTATGCGTCTGATGCATCTGGGGAAAGATGCTCACTGGGGCTTGGAGGACACGGCGCCGAACGTGGGGGAAGGCGATGTATTTTTCGTTTCCTGCGGTCCTGGTTTTTACAGTCACGTTGTTTATCTGGCAGAGCTTGCCAAAAAGGCAGGGGCAAAGGTTGTCACGGTTACAGCAGATCCGGACAGTGATATCGGAAGGATTTCCGATGTTGTCTGCTGGCTTCCGGCCATGGCGTGGAGGGCAAAAGGAGATCTTGTACAGACAAAACAGCTGATGGGAAATCTGTATGAACAGTCAGCGGTACTGCTTTTCGATATTATTTCTCAGGAGTTAAAGGTGAAAATGAACCTGACGGATGAAGATATGGAGAAGCGCCACAGAAATTATGAATAGTATTCTGAATTTGCTTTGAGTAAAGAACAGAAATAAAAAGTTGTATTAGGAAAAAGGTTTTATAAACAAAAGAAGGAGGAAACGAAATGAAAAAGCAGTGGATGAAAACTTTTTTGGCAGTTACGTTATCAGGAGCTATGACAGCGGGTGTGGCAATGCCGGTCGCTGCGGCAGAACCGGATACTTCCCTGAGTGGGAAGCTGGTGATCTGGGAAGGCACGTCTGAGCGCGGCGTATGTGCAGAGGCTCAGATTGCAGTGCTCAAAGAGATGTATCCGAACATAGATTTCAGCTATGAAGCAAAACCGGAAAATACATATTTTACAGCGCTTTCAACTGCTTTTCAGTCCGGCAACGGTCCGGATATCTTCTGGACCTGCGGTACCAAGAATGCCGTTTTTGAAGGACAGGTGGAGGCGGGAAATGCACTGCCGCTGACAGATCTTGTGGACATGTCTCTGTTTGAAAAAGACGGTGAGCCGACGATGATCAGTGAAATCTGTTACGTGGACGATGTTCTGTATGCAGTACCGACGTCGAGCATTGAT
>CAOJHI010000177.1 GCA_948436005.1 uncultured Lachnospiraceae bacterium | reverse complement strand
ATCCAGAAAGAGCAGAATGCGATTATCCGAAATACGAAATACCGGATTCTGGTGATTCAGGGAGCAGCGGGCAGCGGAAAAACTTCAATTGCGCTGCACCGGATTGCTTATCTGCTGTATCATGACCGGGAGTATCTCAAATCCTCCAATGTGCTTGTATTGTCCCCGAACAGCGTATTTTCGGATTATATTTCCCACGTGCTTCCGGAGCTGGGAGAAGAGAATATCCAGGAAATGAGCTTTGATCTGTTTGCCTACCGGGAGCTACAGGATGTGGCGTCGGACTGTGAAGACCGCTTTCATTATATTGAACATCAGATTCAGCATGGGAAATCCGAAAGCTTTGATTGGAAACAGTCCAAACAGTATGTACGGGCACTGGAGGGTTTTCTGATTGAACTGGAGGACCGTCTGGTGGATTTTGCCACAATTGAGTACCGTGGATTCGAGAAGAGTGAGCAGGAGCTCACAAAGCTGTTTTACTACAAATTTCTGGAGGTGCCTCTTCTGAAAAGAATGGAGGCAGTCATGGAATATTTTGTCGACGAATATGAAACGCTGCGCGGGAAATCCCTTTCCGAGGAAGAACAGGAGGAACTTCAGGAACGTTTCCGGAAGCTGTATGTAACGACCGATATTTATGAAATCTATAACTGGTTTCTGGAAGAGCAGGGAATGCCTGTTCTGGAATGGGCGCCGCGGGAACAGAGGATGCTGGAATATGAAGATGTTTATCCGGTCCTGTATCTGAAACAGCGCCTTTTGGGGGCAGGGAACCGCAGAAACATCCGTCATCTTGTGATTGATGAGATGCAGGATTATTCATATCTGCAATATGTCATTCTGGGACAGATGTTTTCATGCAGCATGACCATTTTGGGAGACCGTGCGCAGACCGTAGACGGGGGCGCGCGGGATGTGCAGCGTTTTCTTCCGCAGATATTTGGGAAAAAGGTGCGGTGCATGGAGCTGAATAAGAGCTACCGCAATACAATAGAAATTGCTTCGTACGCCCAGGACGTTGGTGGTATCAGTGGAATTGAATATCTGCAAAGACATGGAAAACCTGTAACAGAGAAATCCTTTGCCGTGATGGAAGATGCGATGGAGGAGGTACTGCGCTGCTGCGCACTTGGAGAAGAGGGGTACGAAACAGCGGCAGTTCTGACTATGACGGAGGCAGAGGCAAAGGCATGTTTTGCATTTTTAAAAGAACGCAGGGAGGATGTTTTTTACATTGACCGCGACAGTACAGCTTTTCAGAAAGGCATCACAGTAACGACTTTTTATCAGGCCAAGGGACTGGAGTTTGACCAGGTATTCATAGCAGGCGGAGACCCGAAGAATATGTTTTTCACACAGTTCCGCTATATCAGTGCAACGAGGGCGCTGCATGAACTGTATGTGTTCGGGATTTCCTCAGAAACATTCAGTGATCGCACGGATTTGCATAGAAAAATGCTATTTTACGGTGCAAATCCGGCGAGGGAAACGCTCTGATCAGTGTTTCCCTGAGGATTCGTCCTGATTTTGGTAGACAATTGTGCCGTCTATGATGGTGTACAGTGTTTTGGTGAAAACCTCCATGGGGTTTCCGGAGAATATTGCGATATCAGCGTCTTTGCCGGGCTCAAGCGTTCCGATGCGGTCTTCAGCGCGGCAGATTTTGGCGGGACCGGAGGTGATGGCGCGCAGGCCTTCCAGAAGTGGGAGGCCTGCTTTTACGGCAAGACCGGCGCAGAGCGGGAGATACTGGATGAGTGATACCGGGTGGTCGGTGGTAAGCGCAATCGTGACACCGGCCTTCTGCAGAATACCTGCTGTTTTAAAATCAAGGTACCGGACTTCCAGCTTGGAGCGGGAGGTGAGGCCCGGGCCGACAATGACAGGAAAGCCGGAGTCTTTGATCAGATCTGCAATCAGGTGGCTTTCCGTGCCGTGGTCGATGGTGATATCAAGATCGAATTCACGGGCGATACGGATGGCGGTCAGGATGTCGTCTGCCCGGTGGACATGGACCTTCATGGGAATTTTGCGGTCAAGCACAGGAATCCATGCCTCAAGAGAAAAATCGGTTTCTGTGAGACTGTGTTTCTTTTTCTGATCATAATAGGCACGCGCATTTGACAGAGTCCGGCGCAGCAGGGCTGCAGACCCCATGCGTGTTGAGGGAAAGCTGCCCTGATCACCGTAAATAGTTTTCGGATTTTCTCCAAGTGCTGTTTTCATGGCAGCCGGAGCGAGAAGGATCATCTGATCTACACAGCGGCCCTGCGTTTTCATAAGCACAGACTGACCGCCGATTACATTTGCACTTCCGGGGCCTGTCATGACTGTGGTAATCCCTGCACAGATGGCATCATGGAAGGCAGGGTCCATGGGGTTCACTGCGTCAATTGCACGCAGGGACGCAGTAGACGGATTTGTCTGTTCATTGCAGTCATCTGCAATAAGCCCCTGTTTTTCTTCCGTGATACCGATATGGCAGTGCGCTTCAATGAGGCCTGGAAGCACCCAGGCGCCTTTTGCATCGATCAGGGCCGATTGATGCAGAAGTTCTTTTGGCAGTTCGTCCATGGCTCCTGTTTCTGTGATTTTAGACCCGTCTGTCCGCAGATAGCCGCAGTCTATGACAGGATTTTCTTTAGTCATTGTATAAATGCGTCCGTTGATGATTAACATAGGAGCTCCTTTTTATAGCTAATGATCTGTTTTGGAAAATAGTCTGCACGAAATGTAAGATTTTATGCGGAAAAGGGCCTGGTTCGAAATGCGGCAGGCAATGGAGAAAGGTAGCTTTGCACTATTTTTTCGTGCATTTTAAATATATTTTCTTGACAAACATGGTATGAAATAGTAGAATGTTTTAAACCGTTGAAGCGGAGATAAAGGCAGTAGATGACTTTACAGAGAGCCCGGGATGCTGAGAGCCGGGTGAGAAACAGACTGTCAAATGGGCCGCCGAGGGTGCAGAGCAAATGCCGGATTGAAAAATATTGAAAAATAAGATCAAATCCATGGATTGGCAAAGTATTCTGCAACGTGTCGGGCATACGTTAGTTGCCGGGGATATACAGGTATCCTGCTAAGGGCACGGAGGTTCCGTGAATTCAAGGTGGCACCGCGGATATGATGATTATTCGTCCTTGACAGAAGCTTTTTTGAAAGCTTTTCTGTCAGGGACTTTTTTATTTGCAGGGGCGC
The DNA here is from genome assembly GCA_948436005.1 of uncultured Lachnospiraceae bacterium. Lineage (GTDB taxonomy): Bacteria > Bacillota > Clostridia > Lachnospirales > Lachnospiraceae > Choladousia. Next base: position 3,715 of record CAOJHI010000177.1, on the reverse strand, counting down.
ATATGGAAATTAACCGTTTCACGGCATGCGCCCCGCACGGCGAGTAGGGGAAGATAAATCTTCCCTGCTCGATTGCACATGGGGCAGAAAGGAATATTCGTCTCCCATACGATAAAAGCCTCTGGCAGACGTTTATGATTTGCAGAAGGGAGTGGTCAGAAGAATGAAAATTTTACCCGAACTGGAGGAAGTAAAACGGATTGCAGCGCTTGGCTCCTACAAAGTGTTGCCGGTGAGCTGCGAGATTCTTTCCGATATCTGTACGCCAATAGAGGCGATGCGGATATTGAAAAATGTATCAACCCATTGCTATATGCTGGAATCTGTTGCGGAAAATGAAAAATGGGGACGATATACGTTTATGGGGCTGGAACCAAAGCTTGAAATCACGTGTACGGACGGCGAGATAAAAGCCGGCAGTATAAAAATCAGGTCAGAGAACCCATCCGCATTTTTGCGGCAGCTTCTGGAAGATTACAAAAGTCCCCGGTTTTCTTATCTTCCCTCTTTTACCGGCGGACTTGTGGGATATTTTTCTTATGATTATCTCAGCTACAGTGAGCCGTCTGTAAAGCGGAATGTGGAAGATACGGAAGCATTTAAAGATATGGATCTGATGCTGTTTGATAAGGTAATTGCTTTTGACAATTTCCGGCAGAAGATCATTTTGATTGTAAATATGTCCCTGGAAGAACCAGAGACCGGATATCACAAAGCTGTGATGGAACTGGAACAGCTCTGCACGCTTCTGCGCAGCGGTCAGAAGAAAAAGGAGCCGGGCGGATGTCTGAAGGGGGAGGTAAAGCCTCTGTTTGGAAAAGAGGCGTACTGCGATATGGTAGAAAAGGCTAAGCATTACATCCGGGAGGGAGATATTTTCCAGATCGTGCTTTCCAATTGTCTGAGCGCACCGTTTGAGGGAAGCCTTTTTAATACTTATCGGATTTTGAGGACCATGAATCCTTCCCCGTATATGTTTTATTTTTCCGGGACGGATGTGGAGATAGCAGGCGCTTCCCCGGAGACCCTGGTCAAACTGGAGGACGGAGTGCTGCACACATTTCCTCTTGCGGGAACGCGGCCAAGGGGAAAGACGGAGGAAGAGGACAGGGCGCTTGAGGCAGAGCTGCTGGCAGATGAAAAGGAGCTTGCAGAGCATAATATGCTGGTTGACCTTGGACGGAATGACCTTGGAAAGATCAGTGAATTCGGGTCTGTACAGGTGGAAAAATTGCATTCGATTGAACGCTATTCGCATGTGATGCATATCGGCTCAACGGTGAGAGGCCAGATTCGGGCAGATTTTGACGCACTGGATGCCGTGGAGGCAGTGCTTCCGGCCGGCACACTTTCCGGAGCGCCGAAGATCCGGGCATGCCAGCTGATCGGGGAACTGGAAAAGAATAAGCGCGGGATATATGGCGGAGCGATTGGTTACATTGACTTTACCGGAAATATGGATACGTGTATTGCAATCCGCATTGCATACCGTAAAAACGGAAAAGTATTTGTGCGCAGCGGCGCCGGGATTGTGGCAGACTCGGTGCCGGAGAAGGAATTTGAGGAATGCATGAACAAAGCAAAGGCTGTTTTGTATGCACTGCAGCTTGCAGGGGAGGGAGAGCTATGATTTTACTGATTGATAATTACGACAGCTTTTCCTACAATCTGTTCCAGCTTGCGGGAGAGATCAATCCGGATATCCGGGTGATTCGAAACGATGAACTGACTGTTGAGCAAATTGCGGCTTTGCAGCCGGAGCGTATCATTCTTTCGCCGGGGCCGGGCAGGCCGGAGGATGCCGGGATTCTCGTAGAGTCGGTAAAGGCACTGGGCAGGAACATCCCGCTTCTGGGTGTGTGCCTGGGCCATCAGGCGATCTGTGCGGCCTTTGGCGCTACGGTCACATATGCAGGCAGGCTGATGCATGGAAAACAGTCCAGGATTCGTTTTGAACCGGATTGTCCGCTTTTTGCAGGTTGCCCGGAAGAGCCGTTGGTAGCGCGGTATCATTCACTGGCTGTAGACCCGGCGACGCTGCCGGAGGAACTGAAGGTGACAGCCGTGACACCGGAGGGTGAAGTGATGGCGGTTATGCACCGGGAATATCCGATTTTCGGGGTACAGTTTCATCCGGAATCTATTATGACGCCGGAAGGAAAACAGATGCTGAAAAATTTTATAAATCTATCATTACAGAAGAATTGACGCGTGGTTGATATTTTGATTCTATCATTTTCTATCACTTAAGATCAGAAAGCAAGATCAGAAAGGGGCATTGGCATGATAAAGGAAGCAATCGTAAAAATCGTGAATAAGCAGGACCTTACGTATGACGAGGCATACTGTGTGATGAATGAAATCATGAGCGGAGAAACCACACCCACACAGAATGCCGCATTTCTTGCAGCATTGTCGACAAAGAGCGCGAGGGCCGAGACGACAGACGAGATTGCAGGGTGCGCTGCGGCAATGCGGGCGCATGCAGTGAAGGTTGAGACGGGAATGGAGCTTTTTGAGATTGTCGGCACAGGCGGAGATAATGCGCACAGCTTTAATATCTCCACAACGTCAGCTCTTGTGGCGGCGGCCGGGGGCATTAAAGTGGCAAAGCACGGGAACCGGGCAGCCTCTTCAAAGTGCGGAACAGCAGACTGTCTGGAGGCCCTGGGCGTAAAGATTGATCAGGATCCGGACAAATGTGTGGAGCTTTTAAAAGAAGCGGGGATGTGTTTCTTCTTTGCACAGAAATATCATACGTCGATGAAATACGTCGGAGCAATCCGGAAAGAACTCGGTTTCCGCACAGTGTTCAATATCCTGGGGCCGCTGACAAATCCGGGAAGCCCGGACATTCAGCTGCTCGGTGTGTACGATGAATATCTGGTGGAGACACTGGCTCAGGTGTTGATCAATCTTGGCGTGAAGCGGGGAATGGTAGTATACGGACAGGATAAACTGGACGAAATCTCAATGAGCGCGCCGACGAAGATTTGTGAATTTAAAGACGGCTGGTTCAGGTCTTATGTGATTGCTCCGGAAGACTTCGGTTTCGAACGCTGCCGCAAAGAAGATCTCGTGGGAGGTACGCCGGAGGAGAATGCAGAAATTACACGTTCGGTTTTAAATGGCGAGCAGGGGCCTAGACGAAACGCTGTGCTGATGAATGCAGGCGCTGCCCTTTATCTGTGCGGCAAAGCGGAAACGCTGAAGGATGGGGTTTTGCTGGCAGGAGAATTGATTGATTCCGGGAAAGCAGCCGCTGTGCTGGAAAAACTCATTGAGGTCAGCAACCGGGAATAAAGGAGGAAGTATGACAATACTGGATCAGCTTGCAGATCACGCGAAGGAGCGCGTGGCCCTGGCACAGAAAAAGATACCGCAGGATGAGCTGCGAAGGCAGGCAATGGCGATGAAACGCGGGAACTTTGCTTTTGAGCGTGCTCTGAAGAAGGAGGATATGGCGTTTATCTGTGAATGTAAAAAGGCATCGCCGTCCAAAGGGATCATTGCAGAAAATTTTCCGTATCTTCCGATTGCCAGGGAGTATGAGGCAGCGGGAGCGGACTGCATTTCCGTGCTCACGGAACCGCGGTGGTTTCTGGGGCGTGACGCCTATTTGAGGGAAATTGCAGAGGCAGTGCAGATACCCTGCCTGCGGAAGGATTTTACCGTGGATTCGTATATGATATATGAAGCAAAGGTGCTGGGCGCA
>CAOJHI010000176.1 GCA_948436005.1 uncultured Lachnospiraceae bacterium | reverse complement strand
TGTGATGCAATGACAATCAGCAGCAAACGGACGATCAACCGCTATTATGCGCAGACGCAGGAGGTCTATGAGGCGATCAACTCTGAGTTTCAGAGCCTGTACTCGCGGCTTCTGGATGCAGCAGATAAGCGGGAACAGAAGATCGAGTGGAGAAACAAAATTTATTTTGCTGATCTGATTCTGGTCATTTTATGTACCGTGATTTATGAATTTTTCAATATCCGGAAAATTATGCGGCGGGTGATTTATCCGGTGCAGGAGCTGACAGAGAGTGCAAGCCAGTTTGACGGAGAAAATCTGGAACAGATCCGGACCACTATGCAGTATATGGATATGGATGAGGAAATGGGACAGCTTCATCAGGTCTATAATTCCATGATTCGCAGGATTCAGCGCCAGGTCATGGAAATCAGGGAGAATGCCAGCACCATGGAACGGCTGAAGAATCAGGAGCTTGAGAATCTGCGCATCAGCAATCTTTTAAAGGCCAGTGAGCTCAAAGCGCTGCAGATGCAGATTAACCCGCATTTTCTGTTTAATACGCTGAACATGATTTCACAGACCGCATATCTGGAAAACGCGGAGCAGACCGCAGGGCTGCTTGGCAAGACTGCGCGGCTTCTGCGTTACAGCCTGGACCATTCCGGACGGGAGGTGACGCTGGCTAAGGAAATTGAGATACTGGGGAATTATGTGGAGCTGCAGGAGCAGCGGTTCGGAGAACGCATTAATTTTTCCTTTGATCTGGACGAGTCTTTCCATCAGATTCATGTGCCAAGCCTGCTTTTGCAGCCGCTTGTGGAGAACTGTATCACGCATGGCGTTGGTATGAAGGGGGAGGATGCGAAAATCACCATTTGTACCAGATACGACAGCGGGCATCAGACTGGCCGGATTGTGATCACAGATAATGGAGAAGGCATGACACCGGAAACACTGGAGCGGGTACGCCGCGAGATGCAGGAAAATGACAAAATCGGGCAGAAGATCGGACTGAGTAATGTGTATCTCCGCCTGATGATATTTTTTAACAGGCGGGCAGCCATGGAGGTTTTCAGTGAAGAGGGGGAGGGAACCAGAATTGAAATTACGGTTCCGTGTCAGGAGGCTTTGCCGGTATCAGAGAGTTTGGAATAGATGGCTGCAAAGAAGGAGGATTTATGTATCGGATAATCATTGCAGATGACGAGGCGATTGAGTGCAGGGCGCTTGAGTTGATGATTCAAAGGGAATTTCCGGAGCTGGAGGTGCTTCCGAGTGTATACAACGGTGCGGATCTGATTGCTGCGGTTCAGGAATATGAGCCGGATATTGCGATTGTGGACATTAATATGCCGAAAATGAACGGGCTGGATGCACTGGAGCTGATCCGGACGCGCAATTTGCGTCTGAAGATCATTATCAGTTCCGCATACAGCGAGTTCGAGTATGCAAAAAAGGCAATGAAACTGAATGTTTCTGACTACATCGTGAAGCCGCTTGAAAAGGAGAGCTTTGTGGACACGCTGGGTAAGGTGCTTGCTGCGCTTCAGGGGGAACAGAGACTGGTCTATGAGCAGGAGAGCAAGGCGCGGTATCTGGACGAGATCAATTCTGTTGTAGGACGAGAGTTTCTGTCCTCGCTTTTGCTGGGGGAGCCGGATGAAAAAAGCTTCCAGATTTATCAGCAGTCGCTTCACAGAAGCTTTCGGGGCGGTGTGCTGATGGCAGCGCGGCTTTTGAGAGACGGGGAAACATGGAGAAATCCCATGGACTGCAGTGCGTTGATGCGGCTGCTTGAGGAAGAGATCGGAAAGTATTGCTGCTGCGTGGGCAAGCTCTATAAAGAAGAACTCTATTTTCTGATTTTTCCGGAGGAGTATGTGACAGAGCAGAATTTTGTGAAATGGCTGTCGGATATTGCAGCAATTTTGCTGTCTCTGGCAAAGAAACAGGAAGGGCATGAACTGATTCTCGGTGTGAGTACGTGGAAATATGATTATGAAGAGATGGGAACAGGGCTGGCAGAGTGTCGGATTGCTGCGAGGAGCAGTACAAAGGCAGGGGTCTTTTTCTATAAAGACAGTGAGGAAAGGCAGGAAACGGGAGAGTCAGCGCGGGCGCTTGGACAGAAGTATCTGGAAAGTCTGAAAAAGGGAGGAATCGAGCGGTGCCGTGAGGAGATCCGGGAGCTGTTCCAGGAGGCAGTGATTACGGAAGAAAACGCGAACCTGTGGCAGCTGCGTATTCTCGGTTTTATGCAGCCGATCTGCGACTATATGGAGGAAAGCCAGGGGTATCTGAGACGGTATTCCAGAAAAGGCAAGCTTGATTTTCAGTCACTTCGCGGGTGTGCAGACAAAGACAGCATGCAGCGATGGGTGATGGAAGGACTGGAGCGGCTTTCGGAACGTGGAGGAACGGAAGGAAAGAGCAGAGAGTATATTGAGCGGGCGCTTCTCCATATGGAACGCCATTACCGGGAGGATGTTTCCATGGAGGAAACAGCCGAGGCTGCCGGGATCAGCACATTTTACCTGAGCCGTCTTCTGAAGCAGGAACTGAGTCAGACCTTTGTGGAAATACTGACCGATATCCGGATGAAAAAAGCGCTGGGACTTTTGTGGAAGGGGAACTATACGGTTAAGGAGATTGCCGAGCAGTCAGGCTATGGGAACATTACATATTTTTATAAAGTATTTAAAAAATACACGGGCCGAAACATTGGGGAGATTCGTGAGTATCTGAACTGACGGGAAGCGGGATGGAAAGAATTTATTTTGCGGCAAATTGCCCTGGCTGTATGGCCAGGGCAATTTTAGACATAATGGCAGAAAATTGCAGCGTCAATGGCATAAAAGACCATAGGTTTGCCAGAAATGCGGAATAGAGGTCAAAATTTTTCTGTGCTAGAATATTTTCAACAGCGGGAAAGAGATTTCCTGAAATACTGTTTAATCAGGCCGGACAGAGGTCTGGCGCAAAAAAGGAAAGGAGAACAGTATGAACAGAAACAGAAAAAGACTGGTGTCAGCAGCAATGGCAGCAGCGATGGTGCTTGGCAGCTGTATGACAGCCGGAGCAAACGGTGCAGTGACCTCCAATGAGGTATCAGAGCGTGAAGCCCGGAACTCAGACGTGTCCATGAATCTGGCGACACAGGGTATGGTGCTTTTGCAGAACAAAAACAATGTGCTTCCGATGGCAGCACAGGGCAATGTGGCAGTGTTTGGTACAGGTGCACAGAGAACGGTAAAAGGCGGCACAGGTTCCGGTGATGTCAATCAGAGAGAGACCGTTTCTGTGGCAGAAGGTTTTGAAAATGCAGGATATAAGGTGACAACCGCTTCTTATATTGCAGCTTATGAGGAGGCTCAGAAGGCAGCAGAGGAGGCATCCGGAAACAGCTGGTGGTCTGCACCGCGTGCAGAGGAAATCGAAGTGACCGACGAGATGCTTGAAGAATCGAAGGCAGACGGCACAGATACCGCAGTGTATGTACTGGGAAGAATCGCAGGAGAAGGTGCAGACCGTACTGTTACACCGGGCGATTATGAGCTGACAGACCTGGAGAAGGCAAATCTGGAGAAGATTGCTGCGAACTTTGATAAAGTAGTTGTTGTTATTAATGCAGGCGGAGCTGTTGATACAAAATTCGTTCAGGAGATCGAAGGAATTGACTCCGTTCTGGTTATGGGACAGGCCGGACAGCGCGGCGGCGACGCACTCGTAAAGGTATTAAACGGTGAGGTGACTCCGTCCGGTAAACTGACAGCAACATGGCCGGTGAACTACTCTGATGTTGCAGATGCCGAGTACTGGGGCGCAAACGATGGCAACATTGATCAGGAAGACTATTTTGACGGAATTTACGTAGGATACCGTTACTTTGATACCTTCAACGTAACACCGGCTTATGAGTTCGGCTACGGACTTTCCTACACAGATTTTGATATTAAAGTAGACAGCGTAGAGGCAGATGCTGATCAGGTTACTGTGACGGTAACTGTTACCAATACAGGCGACACGTATTCCGGAAAAGAAGTTGTTCAGGTATACTTCTCAGCACCGGACGGTGAGCTGGAGAAACCGTACCAGGAGCTGGCAGCATTCGGAAAGACAGATGAACTGGCGCCGGGCGAGAGCCAGACACTGAAACTTTCCTATAAGACAACAGAGATGTCCTCCTACTCAACAGACCGCGCAGCATATATCCTGGAAGCAGGCGATTATGTGGTACGTGTGGGCGACAGCTCAAGAAATACGCAGGTGGGCGCTGTGATCACGCTGGATGAGACAGCAGTGACAGAGCAGCTTTCCAACCAGCTTCATCCGGATGAGGAGATTGAAGAGCTGAGCAAGGAAGGTGTTGCACCGTATTCCTATGAAGGCGAAGCTGATGAGATTGCAGCAGCGCAGAAGATCGCTCTAGCAGCAGCGGATATCGTGACCGTAGACAACGCTTCTCCTTACGATGACGAGAACGTGACAGCTTACGTTTCTGATACAACAGAAACACAGTATCTGAATGAGAACCTTGGCTATACACTGACAGGCAAATACCATGATCATCCGGATTATTCCGAGATCGTTGAAACACTGGCAGGAGATTTCAGCAAGAATACGCTGAAAGATGTATATGACGGAACGATTACAATGGAAGAGTTTGTATCCGGCCTGACAGTAAGCCAGATGGCAGATATCGTAATCGGCGGAAATAAACTTCCGACTGCAAACGGACAGTCTGCAGGCGCTGCTTCTGAGAATGCATCCGATATTTCAGACGGAACCATGATCGGTGCGCAGGCAAACGCAGTTTCCGGTGCAGCAGGTGAAACAGCCGGTATCTATATTGAAGACAAAAAGATCCCGAATATCGTTCTGGCTGACGGCCCGGCAGGCCTTCGTATCACACAGGAGGAAGAACGCGAAGACGGAACCTACTATCAGTTCTGTACCGCTTTCCCGTCCGGCACGGTTATGACACAGAGCTGGGATGTGGACGCAATGGAAGCATTTGGTAAGGCAGTAGGCGAGGAGCTTCTTGAGTATGGCGTGACGCTGTGGCTGGCTCCTGGTATGAATATTCAGAAGAATGCACTGTGCGGACGTAACTTTGAGTATTATTCAGAGGATCCGTATCTGGCAGGTATGATGGGAATCAGCGAGACACAGGGCGTTCAGTCTCACCCGGGTATCGGCGTTACCATCAAGCACTTCTATGGCAACAGCCAGGAAGACAACCGTAATGCAGTAAACAACACGATCAGCGAGCGTGCTTCCCGTGAAATTTATCTGAAACAGTTTGAGATGGTAGTAAAGGGCGCGGCTCCGATGTCGATCATGTCCTCCTACAATGTAAATAATGGTGTTCCGGATGCAGATGATTATGATCTTCTGACCGATGTTACCCGCGGCGAGTGGGGATTTGACGGTCTGATCATGACAGACTGGGGCGGCGGACAGTCTACACCGTCCATCTCCATGCATGCAGGCAATGACCTCATCATGCCGGGAAGCTCTGTAGAGGATATTACAATCCGTGCATTTACAGATGAAGAGCCTGTATTTGGCGAAGACGATATTTATCCGCAGGTAACGGTAGGCCAGGGATGGTTCGGACCGAGTGCGAGAACCGCATGGGGCGAGTTCGTACTTGATGCAAACGGCAGCGTGACGATTGAAAAGACAGTTGCAACCGCTGACTATGAAGCAGCAGTTCGCCCGGCAATCGTAGACGGCGCAGAGGCAGAGGTACCGGTATCTGAGCTGATCGCAGGACTTGGTGATGCAGTAACTGTTACAACAGACGGAGATAACACAACGATCGTTTACAAGGGCAACTACAAGGATAACAATATCTCACTTGGTGATCTGCAGAAGTCAACTGCAAACATTCTGAGAGTTGTTATGGCATCCAATCAGTTTGCAGCACTGTTTGATGATGTGGAAGCAGTTTCTTATACAGAAGCACGTGCAGATAAGCTTGAAACTTACCTGACAATCGAAAAACAGTAATCAAAGAGCACTACCAAAAACAAAAAAAGTGAAATACAGACATAGGATTGCGGTCCCGGTATTTTTACCGGGGCTGCTTTGCAATGTTTTCTTTTATTCTTTGACAGCCCCGTCAAAAAGTATGTTATACTGGAAAAAAATACCAGGGAGGAAAGAGCGGATGAGACGATATGCGGGAACAGGAAGACGTTTTCTGGCGCTTATGATGACAGTGTGTCTGGCCGGAAATTCGGGGATGGCCGTACAGGGGGCATCTACCAGTGAAGAAATGTCGGAGCGGGAAAAGAGAAATGCAGCGTTATCCATGGAAGCAGCGATGCAGGGCATGGTACTTCTGGAAAATGAGGACGGGGCATTGCCGATTGTGTCCGAAGAGAGTCTTGCGCTCTTTGGAGGAGGCGCTGTCCGTACAGCGAAAGGCGGTACCGGATCAGGAGACGTAAACCAGAGGTACGCAGTATCAATCTGGGAGGGTTTTAAAAATGCGGGATTTCAGATCACAACATCAGACTGGCTGAACGGCTATGAGGAAATGTGCGAGCGGAAAAAGGCAGAGTTTGACGGCGGCTTTGGTATGCCATTTTATGTGGAAGAACCGGAACTGACGGATGAAGATGTGGAAGAAGCGCGCCTGGACGGTGAAACTAAGACTGCGGTTTATGTAATTACAAGAACTTCCGGAGAAGGGGCAGACCGGGCCGGCGAGGCGGGCGATTATTATCTTACAGATGCAGAAGAGAGAAACCTGCAGAAGCTGGCTTCTTCTTTCGAAAAAACGATTGTTCTGCTGAATGTAGGCGGGGTGATTGACACAGGATTCTTTGATGAAATTGACGGCCTTGATGCGATGCTGCTGATGAGCCAGGCAGGCATGGAGGGAGGAAATGCTGTAGCGAAGGTGCTGGCAGGGGAGGAATGCCCGTCCGGTAAGCTGACAGATACGTGGCCGCAGGATTACAGCGATTATCCGTCCGCTGACAGTTTTGGCGCGAATGACAAGGCGGTGGACCAGGAAAATTATACGGAAGGTATTTATGTGGGATACCGGTATTTTGATACCTTTG
>CAOJHI010000175.1 GCA_948436005.1 uncultured Lachnospiraceae bacterium | reverse complement strand
TCCGATCTAAGCGTAAGAATATGGCTCAGCTCTTCTTCGGTATGACCGTCCTTTATACAGTATACGGTAAATGAATGATCTGTTTCCTGCTCTGCCAGCTGAGCGTTAAGAACTGTTTCGAGGTCAAGGGACTCCAGCAGAACAATGCCTCCCAGAACCGCAGCATGGGCGACAGCCTCCAAAAGTGCTTCCCTGGTTCCTGTGCATGCAAGAATCTTTTCCACACCAAAACGGCTGGACACTTCATGCGCCAACCGGACATTCTCTTCTTTCGCAAAATTCAGGAACACTTTCCGGCACCCGGCATAAAGCAGTTTTTTTACATCCTCCATCCTGCGGATATTTCCCCCGCCATACAGCGGAATATCCACGGCCCTTGCAATTTCTTTCATCAACGCAATATTTTCTTCATGCTCGCTGTCTTCTTGTGACAGATCAAAGACGAGCAGCCCGTCTGCGCCGGCATTGTCATAGGCGGCTGCCAGACGCAATGCATCGCCGTCTTCTATCATGGTATGATCTTTCAGGCCAGTCACCGCTTTTTTGCCTTTCAGATAAAGCGGTACCAGCAATTCTTTATAGCTCATGCTGTTCTCCCTGCACTCTCTATTTTTCCTATCATATTTGGGTTACACATTTTCAAACAAAATTTTCATAATGTCCTCGGCAAGAAATTACATAAATAATTTCACCCTGTTCAAAATAAACAATTCGATTACTTTCATCAATACGTCTGCTCCAATATCCGCATAAATTGCCTTTTAGCGGTTCGGGTTTCCCCATATCTTCAAATGGACTACGTTTTATATCATTTATCAATGCATTGATACGTTTTAACGTTTTCCTGTCCTGAGTCTGCCAATAGAGGTAGTCTTCCCATGCTCGATCTTCCCAAAGCAATCGCACTAGTCATCTACCTCCAGTAGTTCATGTTCAGCAAAATGACCTTTCCCCTGAGCAATATCACGAGCAATTTTTTCTAAATAATGTATATTTTGTTCAGAATAAAATGGGTCGACGCTTACATCAAAAGGAATTCTTTTTTCTCGGCTGACTTTTTTTGCAAAAATTGTAAATGCTGTTGTCATAGACATTCCAAGCTCAGAACATGCCTGTTCCATACTCTTTTTTAAATCTGCATCCATACGGAAATTTACATTTACTGCTTGCGCCATATATATCACCTCTTTTTTTATAATATTATACGCAATTGCAAAGAAAAGATCAATATTTTTCATTACAATATCATTATAAATTGTAGGGTATATTGAAAAGATCTTCCCTAAATAATTCCTTTTGTCGAAAGAACGTCCGTAATACGCGTATCGAAGCTCACAGCCTCATCGAGCGCTTTTGCAAAGGCCTTGAACATGCCCTCTGCCATGTGATGGCTGTTCCCGCTCTCCAGCATTTTAAAATGGAGATTCATGGCAGCAGAATAAGAAACAGCATAAAAAAATTCACGGACCATCTCCGTATCCATGGTCCCAATCCGTTCTGTCGGAAATACGGCATCCGAACGATAGTATGGGCGGCCGCCAAGGTCGAGCGCACACAGGACAAGAACCTCATCCATGGGAAGAATTCTGCTTCCGTATCGCCGGATTCCCTTTTTATCCCCCACAGCTTCCCGGATTGCCTGGCCAAGCACAATTCCGGTGTCCTCGATCGTATGATGGCAGTCCACATGAAGATCGCCGCTGACTTTTATTTCCAGATCAAACAGCCCATGGCGGGCAAAACCCTCCAGCATATGATCAAAAAAACCAATACCGGTCTGAATCTGATACTGTCCGCTTCCATCCAGGTTCAGCCGGACAGAAATCTGCGTTTCTTTTGTATTTCTTATTATTTCAGAAATCCGTTCCATAGGTTCCTCCTGCTCTGCTCTTTTTTATTCGGTCTCTTCTTCAAAACGGACCCGGATAGAATTTGCGTGTGCGGTCAGCTGCTCTGCCTCGGCAAAGGCAATAATATCCTTGTGAATCGGTTTCAGGGCCTCACGCGAATAGTACACAATGCTTGATTTTTTTACAAAGTCATCAACAGAAAGCGGTGAGAAAAATTTGGCTGTGCCGTTTGTTGGAAGTATATGATTCGGCCCGGCAAAATAGTCTCCAAGCGGTTCACTGCTGTATTCGCCGATGAAAATAGCGCCGGCATTCCGGATTTTCGTCATGACCTGGAACGCATCCTTTGTGACAATCTCCAGATGCTCTGATGCAATTTCATTGACAGCGTCAATTGCTTCATCAAGACTGTCGGCAAGTAAAATAAAACCGTACTGTTCCAGAGATTTCCGGATAATATTAGCCCTGGAAAGTGTTTTCAAAAAGCCTTCAATCTCCTCAGAAACCTGCTTTGCAAGCTGTTCGCTGGTGGTTATAAGAATTGCAGAAGCCATCTCATCATGCTCTGCCTGGGAAAGCAGGTCAGCGGCAACGTAACGCGGATTTGCAGTTTCATCCGCCAGTACCAGGATTTCGCTCGGCCCGGCAACGGAATCTATGCTGACATTTCCATAGACCGCCTTTTTTGCCAGCGCCACATAAATATTCCCGGGGCCTGTAATCTTGTCCGCTTTCGGAATACTCTCTGTTCCGTATGCCAGCGCTGCAATGGCCTGCGCACCTCCCACTTTATAGATTTCATCCACACCAGCCTCGTGTGCCGCGGCAAGCGTGGATGCAGGTACCTTTCCGTCCTGGCCGGGCGGCGTGGTCATCACAATGCGCTCCACACCGGCTACTTTTGCAGGCACAACATTCATCAAAACAGAAGACGGATAAACTGCTTTTCCTCCCGGAACATAAACACCAACCGTTGCAAGCGGCGTAATTTTCTGCCCCAGCATGGTTCCGTTTTCCGTACTCTCAAACCAGCTGCATTTTTTCTGTTTTTCATGGTAGCTGCGAATATTTACAAGCGCCTTGCGTATAGTCCCGAGGAGCGTCTGATCTACATTGCGGTATGCTTCCGCGATCTCTTCCTCTGTCACACGTACCGTTTCTGCGGTAACGGTAATACCGTCAAACTGCTTTGTATAGGCAAACACTGCTTCGTCGCCCTGCTGTCTTACGTTTTGAAGAATCGCATTCACACGTTCTTCAAATCCCTGGTAGTTTGCCGGGCTTCTCTTCAGAAGCTGGTCCAGAATATTCTTTTTTGTCTCATCAGTTAACCGGACAATTTTCATGGCTTATTCCTCCTGTGCGATCACGCGGTTCAGTTTTGACAAAAGCCCGGTGATCCGTTCATTTTCCATCCGCATGCTGACCGGATTCACGACAACCCGCGCAGAGAGCGGACAGATTTCTTCTAATACTACAAGTCCGTTTTCTTTTAACGTAGAGCCTGTCTCTACAATATCTACGATGACCTCCGAAAGCCCGACAATCGGTGCCAGCTCAATCGAGCCATTCAGCTTGATGATCTCCACGGTCTGATTTTTCTGATTGTAAAAATAGTCCTTTGCAATATGCGGATACTTTGTCGCCACGCGGATGAGTTCCTGGCCGCGCAGTTTTTCACGCGCCGATTCCGGCCCGCAGACGCACATACGGCATCTGCCAAAACCAAGGTCCAGAACCTCATATATTTTTCTGCCTTCCTCCTGGATGGTGTCACGCCCCACGATTCCGATATCTGCAGCGCCGTATTCTACGTAAGTCGGCACGTCCGGACCTTTGGAAAGGAAAAATTTTAATTTTAATTCTTCATTTACAAAAATCAGTTTCCGGGAATCCGGATCTTTCATTTCTTCACAGGAAATGCCGATCTGTTCGAACAGTTCCATGGTCTTTTTTGCAAGACGCCCTTTTGTAAGGGCAAACGTCAAATATCTTGGATTGTTATTTCCTTCACTGCTCATAGTTCTGACTCCTTTGCCTATTACAATTCTACAACGAGCGTACAGTTCTGTGCTTTGGCGTAAGCCCTGCAGTCTGCTCTGCTGCGCTCTGCCGATACCCGGACCAGTTCCACATCAATTCCCTTTTGGCGAAGCTGGGATGCTTTTGCGATCGCTTCTGCCTGCTTTTCGTTTTCATAAATAATCATACAATGGCTTCCGGCAATCTCCTGCTCTACCTTTTGCCTGGACAGTGCGCTGAGTAGCTGATCTACAACAGCCACAAAACCGACAGCCGGCGCATTTTTACCGAAATGTCCGAGGAGGCCGTCATACCGTCCACCCTTAATCACAGCATCACCGGTGCCAAAGGTATAGCCCCGGAAAATAATTCCGGTGTAATACATATAGCGGCTCAGCATTCCGAGATCAAACGAAACATATTTGGATACTCCGTACAGCTTCAGAGTCTCCCAAATACTGCGCAGATAACGGATTGCCTCGAGCGCAGCCTCACAATCGGTCAGCGCCTCTGCCCGTTCAAGCGCATCTTCTGTCCCGAAAAGGCCGGTCAGGGAGGAAAATGCGGTCTTCTGCTGTTCGCTTATCTTCTGACCGGATAAAAGCTTCTGGACGCCAAAGGTATTTTTGTTTGTAATCAGTTCTTTCAGCTCATCTGTCAGACTGGCTGAAAATCCGGCTTCCGATACGAGTGCCTGGAAAAACCCGACATGGCCGATGCTGATCTGAAATTCCTGAAGGCCTGCAGACAGAAGCATCTGTACAACAAGCGCAATCACTTCAGCATCTGCATCTGCGCTTTTATCACCAATCAGTTCTCCACCGATCTGAGTCGTCTCTTTTAGACGCCCCTGATAACTGGAATTGTTGACAAACGTATTTCCGAGATAGGTAAGACGGATCGCCATGTTTTCATTGAGAAAATATTTGGCTGCCGCCCGCGCCACAGACGGGGTAAAATCAGGACGCAGTACCAGGGTTTCTCCCTCGCGGTCAAAAAATTTGTACAGCTCTCTGGAGGGAATCGTACCAATCTCCTTGCTGAATACATCAAAATATTCAAACGTCGGCGTCTCAATGTCACGATAGCCGTATGACTTGATCACCGTATGGAGCTTTTGCTGAAGCGCCAGCTTCTGTTCACACTCAGCGCTGTAAATATCACGGACACCTTCCGGTGTATGTAAAATTTTCTGCATAAATGAATTCTTCCTTTCCGGACAGGACTGTCTTATATCAAGAATCACAGTTAAAAACAGTTCTGTATGCCTGTTCTTCTTCTCCATTCCTTGTTTTTATATGTATTGTTTTACTTTAACACTTCACAGTGATAATTCACTACCACATAAAAACATTGAACAAATTATAAGAGATAGCTCCTGTAATGTCAAGCAATAATATTTACAGTTCATCCCGCTCGTCAAGATCTCTCTGGAGTGTTTCCAGATACGGAACCAGAATGCCTCCCTGGGGATGGATATAGTAATCCTGATCAAGCTCCATATAACGGAAGCTTTTGCGTCCGCCCTCCTGCGCCCTGTTCCAGAAGCGCATCATATCCCGGTACGGCAGATAAAAAAGCTCATTTCTCATAGTGAAAAAAAGGATCAGAAATGCAATTCCGCCCTGCTTTTCAAACTGTGTCATGAATTCAACCTGATGTGGGTGAATATTCTGCAGAGCAAATGTATCAACCGTACATTCCTTTGCGTCAAAACAAACCGGAATTCCCTGAACCACACCGATATAGTCCACGGTACTTTTCTGATCAAAATAGGCCAGAGTGATGTGGCGACTGTCTTTATCAATTT
This sequence comes from uncultured Lachnospiraceae bacterium, assembly GCA_948436005.1. Lineage (GTDB taxonomy): Bacteria > Bacillota > Clostridia > Lachnospirales > Lachnospiraceae > Choladousia. The sequence continues at coordinate 1,380 of CAOJHI010000175.1, read as the reverse complement.
TAATTGGAGTAATGGGGGTCGGTATCTTCTGGATCAGTGCCAGCCCTTTTTCCAGATATAGTTCATTCGTGCGGTTAATCAGCTCTTCCAGCGTGGAGCCGCGCAGACCGCGTGTGTTCCAGGTAGCCATAACTGTTCCTCATTTTACTGTATTTCGTCTCAATTCAAAATAAACGGTATGTTCCATGTCTTTATGAGAAATTGCTCCGCTGTTTCCTATAGACTATATCATAAACAGCGGGTAGCTCTGCCGAAAAAACCTGGCCGGACAGATAACCGAGCGCTCCGTCCATTTCAGGAAACTCAAGTCGGAAAGCGTGGAGCAGCTGTCCGTAAAGATTGTATTTTTTCCGGTAAAGCCGGTTCAGCGTTTCATCTCCGTATTTGGCATCTCCGAGAATCGGATGGCCGATGGAGGCAAGATGCGCACGGATCTGATGGCTGCGCCCTGTAATCAGATGCACCTCCAGCATGGTCAGCCCATGTACGGAGCTGATTACACGGTACTGCGTTTCAATCGGCTTGTCCTCTTCTGTGCGAGGCGTCTGCGAAATGGTTACACGATTAGAGGCAGTATCTTTTGTCAGATATCCTTTTAAGTGCTGCTCTCCTGCCATGGTACCTTTCACGATGCACCGGTAATATTTGCGCACCAGACGCTCCTTTAAAAGGAGGCTCATGGTCTGTAATCCGACCAGGCTCTTTCCGGCAATGACAAGCCCGGAGGTATTTCTGTCCAGCCGGTTGCATACAGCCGGATGAAAAAGCTGAAGCGCCTCCTGCGTAAGACTTCCGTTTTCCAGAAGATATTCCGTCAGATATTCTACCAGTGAAACGTCCTGCGGCTTCGCTTTCTGAGAAAGCATGCCAGCCGGTTTGTTGATCAGAACAATGTGCTGATCTTCATAGATAATATTCAGCCGGCAGTGTTTTTTTTCCGTTTCTGCGGCATTTTCTGCTCTTAAAGAAGCATTTTTCAAAGATTTGTTTACCGGGGATTTTAGCGGCTGAGCCTGAACACCCTGGAATTTCACGATGGTATCTTCAGAAAGAAAGAGTTTCACCTCGTCACCGACACAGAGCAGCTCTTTTCCCTGCGCTTTTTTTCCATTCAATGTGATGTTTTTCTTTCGCATCATTTTATACAGAAAGCTTGCCGGAGCCTCCCTGAGATATTTTCCAAGCAATTTATCGAGTCTCTGGCCAGCTTCATTTTCTGTGATTTTGATCGCTCTCATTGTCCACCGTCCTACAGGGAAATCGCGAGCAGCGTATGGTAAATCAGCTCTTCTCTAGACAAATCCGGATATCGCTCATCGGGCGTAAAAGAAATATCTTCCCGGTAATGTTCCTGCTTCTGACAGATCTCAGATGCTCTCT
>CAOJHI010000174.1 GCA_948436005.1 uncultured Lachnospiraceae bacterium | reverse complement strand
GCCGTCGATTTTCGGGGGCAGTCTTGGAGACGGGATTCGCCGTACTTTTGCAGAGATCGGACGCAGATTTACGTATGGCGGCGCAGCCGGAAAAGACCAGAGAGTCTATTATTTTAATACAAAGGAAATTATGGGCAATAAATACGGGACCCCGACTCCGGTGCCATTTCGGGTGATTGACCGGAACATCGGTCTTGATGTGGATATTTCGATCCGCTGCAATGGAGAATATTCTTACCGGATTGCAGACCCCATTCTTTTTTATACGAATGTCTGTGGAAATGTGGCGCAGTTTTTTGAGCGTTCCGAGATGGACAGTATGCTGAAAAGCGAGCTGCTGACCGCGCTGCAGCCTGCGTTTGCAAAGATTTCAGAGATGGGCGTCCGCTACAGCGCACTGCCGGGCCATACAATGGAGCTTGCAGATGCGCTCAATGATGTGCTTTCAAAGAAATGGAAGGAGCTTCGCGGTATTGTGATCGCTTCGTTTGGGGTGAATTCTGTTTCTGCATCGAAAGAAGATGAGGATATGATCAAGCAGATGCAGAAAAGTGCGATTCTGCGTGATCCGACCATGGCTGCGGCAACGCTCGTAGGAGCGCAGGGTGACGCAATGCGCACGGCAGCAGGCAATCAGGCAGGCGCTATGGCCGGATTTATGGGCATGGGTATGGCCGGAGCGGCAGGCGGCATGAATGCGCAGGATCTCTATGCAATGGGACAGAACCGCGCCAGTGCGGCAGCACAGGGAAATCAGGCCAGCCAGGCCCAGGCAGGAGCGGGCACCCGTGCTCAGGTACAATCATCTGAGGCTGGAAGCTGGACCTGTGCATGCGGTACGGAAAATGCAGGAAAGTTCTGCCGGGAATGCGGCGCGAAAAGACCAGAGGCTTCATGGAAATGTTCCTGCGGCGCAGTAAACACAGGGAAATTCTGTCAGGAGTGCGGTGCGAAAAGACCGGAGGATTCATGGACCTGTGCGTGCGGGACGGTGAATGACGGGAAGTTCTGCAGGGAATGCGGTGCAAAGCGGCCGTGATAAAAAATATTGTAAAACGCTGCTTTTTTGTTAGAGAAAAGGATTGAAAGAGTAGATGGAGGTTTGTGATGGCAGATATTCTGGAATATAAATGTCCCTGCTGTGGAGGCGCGATCACTTTTGACAGCAGGCTCCAGAAAATGAAATGTCCTTATTGTGATACAGAGTTTGAACTGGATACATTAAAAGAGTTTGAAGAGGAAAAACTGGACGAGGATCAGGACCCGAACTGGGAAAAAGAAAATGTAATGTACAGCCATGAGGAAATGAAGGAAGAGACAGAAGGTCTGTTTTCCTATATCTGTGAATCCTGTGGCGGTGAGATTATAGCAGATGAGAATATGGCGGCTTCGCGCTGTCCCTATTGTGATAATCCGGTAATTGTGAGAAAACAGGTAAATGGTATCCTTCGCCCGGATGTGATAATTCCATTTAAGTTGGATAAAAGGCAGGCGGAGGAACAGCTAAGGTCACATTTGAATGGAAAAACGCTTCTTCCATCTTTGTTTAAAACAGAGAGCAGGCTTCAGGAAGTGAAGGGGATATACGTTCCGTTTTGGTTGTACGATTGTGATGCACAGGCAGAGATTCGTTGTCGTGCAACGCGTACTCGCAGATGGGAAAGTGAAGATTATCAATATAAAGAAACGCAGTACTATCTTGTGAGCCGTAGCGGCAATATCGGATTTGTGAACGTGCCAGTAGACGGATCTGTGAAGATGGATGACGCATTGATGCAGTCTATTGAGCCGTTCTCCTATGAGGAGGCAGTGCCGTTTGAAACTGCATATCTTTCAGGATATCTCGCGGATAAATATGACCAGACGTCTGCAGAGTGTGCTCCACAGGCAAATGAGCGTATGCGAAAGAGTACGGTGGAGGCTTTTATGGATACCATAACTGGATATACATCCTGTGTTCCTGAGCATACGGATATTCAGTTACAGCAGGGAAGAATTCGATATGCATTACTTCCGGTGTGGATTTTACATACGACTTACAATGGAAATCTTTATACATTTGCAATGAACGGGCAGACTGGAAAGTTTGTCGGTGATCTTCCGGCAGATAAAGCAAAAGCGCTTTGGATTGGAGGGCTTGTTTTTGCCGGGGTATTCTTGTTTACAATGCTGGTTACTATGATGTTATAGGAGGGGAAGAGAATGAAAAGGCAAAGAAAAAAATGGAAATTTTGGCTGGTTCCCCTGGTAATATTTTTGCTGTTTGCAGGCCCGGTATTGCAGAGCAGTGCATCTAACAGTCAAAAAGTAGTGGATATGGCAGGGATTCTGGATGCAGGTGAGGAGGAGAAACTACAGAAACAATTGGAAAAGATTGCAGAGAAGTATACTTGCGATGTGGTGGTTGTAACAACAGATTCGTGTGAAGGAAAGCAGATCAGGGAATATACAGATGATTATTATGAAGCACAGAATTATGGATATGGTGCGAATTATAGTGGAATTCTTTTGATGGTCAGTATGGGAGACCGGAAATACCATATGACAACACAGGGTTGGGCGATTTCTGTATTTTGGAATTCTAGGCTGCAGGCGATAGATGAGACAATCTCCACATTGCTCGCTGATGGGAAATATTATAAGGCATTCCGAAAATTTGGAGATTTGGCCGAGGAATATATGGAAGAGGCAAAGTATGGAACGACTCGCTCAAAAAAGTTTAAATTTGAATCTTCTATGGATCTTGATCTGAGAATATCAATCTCCTTATTAGCAGGTGTTATAGTAGCAGCATGTGTGTACTTGGGTTTGTTTGCACAGCTCAAATCTGTTCGGGGAAGTCATACAGCACAGGATTATGTCCAAAAGGGAAGTTTCCATGTAACGAGACAGAAAGATGTTTTCTTGTACAGTACAGTTTCAAAAACAAAAATAGAAAAAATAGAGGAAACAGATGAAACCGGGGGAGGAGGTACCCATACAACGTCAGGAGGCGGGAAAAGTACTACCCATACAACGGCCAGAAGTGGAAGCAGTACTACTCATACAACGTCCAGCGGTAGGCGTGCGGGAGGGCATACGGGATCTTTCTAAGAAGGTGAGACACTAGGGGAAAGCAATTCAGATCATATCCTTATCATAGGAGCCTGCCCCTGTGCCAGATCCGGCGGATTTCCAGATCCTGATCAAGTAGGACGATATTTGCATATTTTCCTGGTTCCAGTGTGCCGTAATCGCCAGATAAGCCGATTGCGCGCGCCGGGTTTGTGGCAGCACATTTTATGGCGCTGGCGAGTGGGATTCCCATTTTTTTTACGGCGGTGCGGACGCAGTCCATCAGATTGGTAACGGAACCGGCCAGTGTGCCGTCTTCTAATACAGCAAGGTTTCCGGTTACGTGTACGGTCTGTCCGCCAAGGTCGTAAGTGCCGTTTTCCATCCCTGTGGCGCGCATACTGTCGCTGATCAGGATAATGCGGTCATCGCCGAAAATTTTAAATGTGGTGCGGACAGCAGACGGATGTATATGGACACCGTCACAGATCAGCTCCACCATACATGTCTCGTGATCTGCTGCAGCGCCGATCGGACCGGGGGCGCGGTGTGAAAAGGGCGGCATGGCATTGTAAAGGTGGGTGAGTTCGCTGGCTCCGCAGGAGAGTGCTTTTTTTGCAGTGTCGTAGTCTGCCGTGGTATGTGCCAGGGAAATGTTTATTTCCCCGGCATTTTTTTTGATGAAATCAAGTGCGCCCTCTGTTTCCGGTGCAACGACGACTGTGCGGATTTTATTGCCGGAAATATGCTGCAGGCGGCTGAGCATCGCGCTGTCTGCGGTTCGGATGTATTGTGCATTCTGTGCGCCTTTTTTTTCCGTGCTGATAAAAGGGCCTTCCATATAAAGACCGCAAAAATCTGCTCCGTTTTCGCATTGGAAATTCTTTGCAGTCTGGCAGATGGCCAGAAGAGTTTCTTCCGGCATGGTCATAGTAGCCGGTGTGATGGAGGTAATGCCCTGGCGCAGCTCATATTCAGCAATGGTGCGGAAAGATTCGTAAGTGCCGTCGCAGCAGTCAGCGCCCATGCATCCATGAAAATGAATATCCGTAAGGCCCGGGATGACATAGTCTCCGCGGGCATCAAACGTGTATTCTTGTGCATCAAGCGCAGTGTATTCGCATTCTGAGAGGATGCGGTCATGGTAAAGATAAACGATGCTTTCTGAAAAGCTCCCATCTGCCTGGAAGACCAGCCCATTTATGATTTTTGTTTTTGGCGCCATTTTGATACTCCTTTTGTAGAAACATTACATGTAATATGCAAAAACAGAATATTCAAATTCAGATGAGTTCTTTACATTTAGAGAGTGCCGCCTCATCTGCAACAACGGTAACATCGTTGTGAAGCTGAAGGATGGAAGCCGGAACCTGCGGTGTTACAGGGCCGAAAAAGGCTTCTTTTACGATGTCTGCCTTGTCTTCACCAGAAACAACAACAACGATCTTGTGGGCAGACATGATAGTTTTGATTCCCATGGTATAAGCCTGACGAGGTACGTCATTTTCCGATACGAAGAAACGCATGTTGGCCTTGATTGTCCGCTCAGAAAGTGTGACACAGTGGGTCTCCTTCTCAAAAGCAGTGCCTGGCTCATTAAAACCGATATGACCGTTGTGCCCAAGGCCAAGAAGCTGCAGATCTACACCGCCGAGGGAATGGATGATGTCATTGTACTGACAGCAGGCTTTCTCGCTGTCTTCTTCTGTTCCGTCCGGCAGGAAGGTACGGCTTTTGTCGATGTTTACCTTGCTGAAAAGGTGATCATTCATGAAATAATAGTAGCTCTGGTCATTTTCCTTTGGAAGGCCCTTGTATTCGTCCAGATTGACTGTTGTGACTTCAGAAAAATCCAGATCGCCCTGGTTGTAGGCATCAACCAGGTACCTGTATGTGCCGATCGGTGTGGAGCCGGTTGCAAGGCCGAGCACACAGTTTGGTTTCATAAGAACCTGTGCGGAAATAAGGTTGGCTGCCTTGCGGCTGAGATCGTTGTAGTCTTTTGCTTTTAAAATTTTCATCGGATACCCCCATAATTTTTATAGTTTTTCAATTAGCATTTTACAGCGTCATAGTATGTTATAGCCTGATACTATTTTGCAGCATAAATACTATAGCATAAGTGTGTATCCGGTTTCAATAGACGATTCGGCCACTTATGCTTATTGAACTGTTTAATGTGCAATAAAAGATGTCCTATGCAGTAATGCCGTCTATTCATTTTCTAAATCCGTTTTAATGTCCTGATACAGCGGGTTGTTGGAAATTTCAGCATTGCTGCCGCAAAATGCTCCAGCTGCCTCTTCGTCTCCCTGAAGCTTCCACATAAACCAGGCAGTAACATATCCGTCCGCTGAATGCAGTACCGCGCCATGATCAGTATTTTTTCGCCTTATCATTACTCTGGCAGAATGGATGTCGCGATAGATACTGTCAAGCTGTTCACCTGTAACAACCCAGTCGTCACCGCCTCCGGCTCCGGAAATCAGCATAATCGGCGTGTCAATTTTTGACGCGTCGTACGTCCATTCGAGTCCCCGGGCCAATTCTTTATTTGTGGGAGACAGAGAGACAGCCGCTTTATAAATATCTTTATGCTCCTGGATTGTTATCGCGTTAAAAACGCCTACTCCGCCCTGGCTGTGGCCTGTGATTCCAACATGATCGAAATCTATTTTTCCGCAGAAAAAGTTATCTTTATCATTGACAGTTTCATTCTCATTTAATCTTGTCAGATGCCTTACACACATTTCTGCGGCAAAACCGTTCCAGTCATATTCCTCTTCTGTACCGATTGCAATAAATCCCCAGGAAGCCATATGCTCCAGTAATGGTTTGTATTTTGAAACCTTCGCTCCAGTTCCGTTTACAAAAACGACAACAGGATATTTTGTATCTTCCATGTGTTCCAATTCAGCGGGATAGTATATTTCATATTTTTCGAAACCATGCAGGGCCGGCTCCTCATAATAAGAAACATCATATTTTCCATTTTTTATATATTTCGCCTCGATCGCCCCGCCTGTTTTTAGTTTTTCATTATAATTCTTTCCTAAAAAAGGTTTTTTTGATAAATGGGTAAGCAGGATATAGAGCAGGGTAATGATACAGAAAAGAATAATTGCTATTATTTTTAATACTTTTTTCATTTTCTCCTCCGGTAAAGAACATATGTTATTTAAGTGCAACGATTGTACCATACGAAAATCGGTCTTTCAATATGGCTGACGTGAACTGGGACAAAACCGCTGAAATTGCTCCAATTGATATCAGGAAGAACGGCTTTTGGCCAGGCTTGAAGATTTATATTACAGGTGGTACAATTGTTGCATAGATACAGAAGGAGACGATTTTTTATGGAGAGAAAACACCCGGCGAATTTGTTTGTGCGAGACTGTATTACGAAAGCATTATTCAAATTGATGAAAAAGAAGGATTACCGCGCGATAAGCGTATCAGAGTTGGTTAAGACGGCAGGAGTAAGCAGGAATTCATTTTACAGAAATTATCAGTCTTTTGATGAAATTCTGCGTCAGTACCTGATGGGGAAAACAACTGCATGGTGGTCTGAGTTTATCGCGTGCCCGGACAGGTATCCGCATATTATTAATGAAATGTTCCGGCATTTTCTGGATATGCAGGAGGAAATTGTTCTTTTGTATAAGGCAGGTCTTTCCCATCTTTTTATGGAGCATATTATTTTATGTGGAAAAGAAAGCCTTACAGGAGAAATCCAGAATGCCTACCAGACTGCCTTTATGTCAGGCGGGCTTTGCGGGGTGACAAATGAATGGATATTGCGCGGAATGAAAGAAACTCCGGATGAAATGGAAAGGATATTTCTGAATCAGGGGGTGGCTGGATAATGGGACTCCCGCTTCCATGCAAGCATGGCGCGGGAGTCCCATTTCTATGTTCTGCACAGCTCGTAGCTTTCGTGTCAGTTGTCCTCTGGTTTGCCTTCTGTGGTGTAGACCTGTCTCTTGCGGGCCATTTCATCACTTTCGAGGTACTCGTCGTACGTTGTGATCTTGTCGATCATGTTGCCGTTTGGCAGG
>CAOJHI010000173.1 GCA_948436005.1 uncultured Lachnospiraceae bacterium | reverse complement strand
GACAGAAACGGAGAGCGAGGCAGAAACAGAAAGCGAGATAGAAACGGAAACTGAGACAGAAACGGAGAGCGAGGCAGAAACAGAAAGCGAGATAGAAACGGAAACTGAGGCAGAAACAGAAAGCGAGGCAGAAACGGAAACTGAGACAGAAACGGAAAGCGAGGCAGAAACGGAAACTGAGACAGAAACGGAAACTGAGACAGAAACGGAAAGCGAGGCAGAAACAGAAACCGAGACAGAAACGGAAAGCGAGGCAGAAACGGAAACTGAGACAGAAACGGAAAGCGAGGCAGAAACAGAAACCGAGACAGAAACGGAGAGCGAGACCGAAATATGGAAAACAAATGAGGAACCGCTCACAGTAGTACATCAAAAGGTTCCGGCAAGGCAGTATTATGCATCAGCGCAGGGGCGTTATGGTCTGATAAAGGTATCGGTAATAGTAGATGAATCAGATACCTTGCTTGAGGTTAAGGTTAAGGAGGCAAAAATAAGGGATCTGGTTGATGCTGCTGAAACTGCGGAGGAGATACTTGAAAAGCAAAGTACAGAGGCGAACGAGATAAGTCCGAAAGGCGTAGCAGGCAAAGCAGTTGTATACTGTGTAAAAGGTGTCCAGCTGGTTATGCAGAAGGAAAAAGAAAGCAGAGAAGAAACTTTGAATGATCCGGAGATACAGGACAGGAAAGGGGAGCCGGAGGAAAACTGGGAGAAAGAAACCCAGAATGATGTAACAGCAGCAGCCCAAAATCAAGCATCAACAGCGGTGCAAAGTGAAGCATCATCAGCAGCCCCAAATGAAGGTTCAACAACGGCACAGAGTGAAGCATCATCAGCAACCCCAAATGAAGGTTCAACAACGGCACAGAGTGAAGTGTCAACAGCGCCTCAAAGTGAAGCATCAACAGCGGCACAAAGTGAAGCATCATCAGCAACCCCAAATGAAGGTTCAACAACAGCACAGAGTGAAGTGTCAACAGCGCCTCAAAGTGAAGCATCAACAACGGTTCAGAGTGAGACACCAGCTATGGTTCAAAATGAGGCACAGGCAGAGAATGAGAAAAAAGGAATAGAGACAGGAGTGGCTACCTTCCCGATAACAAGGCAGGATAGTTTTGTGCCTGAACAATCCGGAAACGCTGCGAAGCAGCCACAAAATAATTTGGCCGGAAAAAACACAGCTCAGCCTGAGAACAATTTATCTAACACAAATGCGGGTCAGCCTCAGGGTGATACCAGTTTTTATGTGGACGGCCGCGGAATTTTAATGAATCAGTATATTTTACCGGAAAGCGAAACCCGTTATCTGACAAATGATGACCTGGCAAAGCTTACGATGAAGGGTGTGTCTTATGCAAAAAATGAGATTTATGCAAGACATGGGCGGAAATTCGTGGCGCTGGAACTTCAGCAGTATTTCGGGAAGCAATCATGGTACAGGGGAACGATTGAGGCAGATGCTTTTACGGAGACAAAGGTGAATCTGCTCTTTAATGAATATGAGAAAGCAAATATACGTTTGATTGGCGAGTGGGAGAGAACACACGGTGAATATTTATATTAAAGAAGCAGTTTTGAGAAGGAATGACAGACAGGAGGAAGTCAGATATGGGCAGTGACAGAGAAAACAAAAAGGAAATTGGTATGATCCATCAATTGCATACAAATTGGAACAGAAAATATACGGTGATTCTGGCTGTTATCCTACTGGCCCTTGTGTCCCTGTTTGCAATGTTGATGCGTCCAAAATACATAACAATTGCACCGAGTGAGTACGTGAAGGTCAGTACGAAAGGCCTGAACGGCACCGGAACAGCAAAGTTTTCATTGGATGCGGCAAGGCTGCAGAAGGAAATCGTACAGGAACAGGATTTAAAACCAGCGCAGGAAAATGAACTTGAGAGTCTGCTGATTCAGGCAGAGCAGTATTTTACACTTTCCAAGGACACAGAGCTTGCAAATGGGGATACAGTTGCAATCCAGTGCCGGATGCCTTCTGATTATCTGAAAGAGTATCGCGTTAAGATCGAAAATAGCGATGCGAAATATACAGTAGCAGGACTGACAGACGTACAGAATGTAAAACTGGAGGATTATTTTACGTTTGCATTTTCCGGTTACGAACAGCATGGATATGCGAGCTGGGCCTTGAACAAAGACCAGCTGTATCATGATATTTCCGAAATGGTGCGAAAGGTGGATGATTCAGCAGGTACTGAGACCTACCTTGCAAATGAGTTGTATGGAAATTTGTTCTATCAGGATGTACTTGAGACGCAATTCAGCCAGGAGGAAGGATTGTCAAATGGTGATCTGGTGACATTTACCTGTAAGGTGTCTGATGCAGGGACAGGTCTTGAAAAATATGGCGTTATTCTGGAAGAGGTACTGTGTGAACTGGAAGTAGAGAATCTGGATACGCTGGAAACGATTGATCTCGCACCTTACGTTCAGGTGGAGTTTAAAGGCTATGACGGGGATGGAACAGCCTCTTTTTCCTGGAAAAAAGAACAGCTTATAAAAGATCTGAAACAGCGTTTTCCGGATGGACGAAGCGGCTATGCGGCAGAAGATATGGATAAACTGGCTGATATAATTGAAAGTTACCTCAAACGCCGCATGGAGAAAAGTGTGGAGCCTTCCGAAAGCTTACATATAGGAGACGAGGTACGTGTGCAGATTACAGGACAGGAAGAAAACTATGTAAGTGACGCTGGTTTTGTACTGAAAAATGCAGACATTACAACACAGGTAAATGGATTGACAGCAGTCGATACACTGAAACTTGCCGATTATCTGAAAGCAAAGTTTACCGGCTATGAGGAGACAGGAGAAGCAGAGGCTTTTCTGGATTTGGAAAAACTGGCAGAGACATTGACAGCTCAGTATGCAAATGGAAGAGGAGACTATGATGTAGACACAGTGAAGCAGATTGTCCAAAATGAGATTAGGTGGAAGTTTCAGGTTGGGATAGATCAATCAACCGGACTTTGCAATGGCGATCAGGTGGAGATTTCGGTACTGCCGGATTCTGAAGAAGGTGAAATGAATGCAGAACCGCTTTATATCCGGGAACTGGGTATTTTCATTGAAGGAGCAAAGAAGAATGTGACAGTGGAAGGCCTGAAGGCGCAGACGGAGGTTGACCTGATGGATGTGATTCAGGTAGAGTTTTCCGGCATCACTCCGGATGTGCGTGTCAGTGTGACGGTGGATCAGGAAAGCCCTCTGGAGGACTATATTTATTCTAATTCTCTGGGTGAAATCCCGGATCGCATGAAAGCTTACAATGGCGACTGGCTGGATATTACTCTGGAATACGATAACGAGGCAGCGTTGAGGGATGGTTATAAAATTATAAATGCTGAGGGACGATATGAAATTACAGGATTGGATACATATGATTTTGACTTAAAAGATACAAAGGATAAAAGGCTGGAGCAGCAGATTACGGATCATAAAACGCAGAATATGAGCCTGCTTCAAAGAGAAGAGATGGCTATGATGGAGCTGCTTGGAGCAGACGGTGCACAGATTTTATGGAACCGGGTAACACTTGAACTGGAACGAATTGTGAAGCTTTATGCAGAGGAGGATTTGTACAACCACAACAGAATGGCAGTTGTTTACCAAGCATTGGTTCCTCTGATGCGTCCGGATGAGAGCGTGACCATACGGGAAGTTTATGTGGTAAATGTACTGGAAAATGTGTCAGAATCAAAAACAGAGATTTCCTGGGAAGCGGAGCGCGTAAACTATTTTTATGATTCAAAGGAAGCTATGACAGAATTTCTGGCAACATTAAAGACAGATATCTGGGGAGAGACAGAAATTGAAGAGACAATAGCTGTAAATGAATTATCCGAAGAAGATTCTGAACATGAGAAAAAGACAGAGAATCAGAAAGCAGAGAATCAAAAAACAGAGGATCAGAAAACAGAGGAACCTGAGCCAGAATCTGATGCAGTGTTGGATCCGGAACCTGTAAAAATTCCGGAAATCTCCGCAGAGGCTAAGGACCGCGCCGTGGCATTTGTGGAAGCAGACGGTCACAGGTATTACCTGTTTGATGAAGCAGTAACATGGAAAGAAGCAAAGGAGCTGTGTGAGCAGGAAAAAGGCACGCTGGCTACTGTGACAAGTTGGCCGGAGCAGGCAGTTTTGGCGACTTTGATTCAGCAGGGAGAACGGAACCATTACTGGATCGGTGCAACGGATGAGACAATGGAGGGCGAATGGCTGTGGGTTACGGACGAGGCATTTTCTTATACGAAATGGGACAGCAGTCAGCCGGATAATGCGGGAGAGGGCGAGGATTTTGCCGTGATCAGCCGGTCTTTTGGAAATAATTGGAACGACTATCCAAATGAGCAGGAGGAGACAGGATATATTCTGGAACTGTGTGCTGCACAGACAGAAACAGAGGAGGAAAGCATCTATCTCGTTGAAAGTGAAACGCTGCGGCATGAAAGCGGTACTGCGTATGATGCGTTCTGTGAAGATACGTATGGAAACGGTCATTATGGGGCAGTTTTGTTCAATGCATCAGACAATGCATGGACACAGTATGAGCTGAACGGAGCGTACACGTCTCTGACAGGGGAACTTTCTGTATTTTGTGAGGCTGAAAGCGAAGCAAGTTTTGATTTTGCAGTTTTTGGCGACGGGCAGCTGCTTTGGTCCAGATGCGGAATATCCCGACAGAGTAATCCGGAAACGTTTGCTGTGGATATCAGTGGTGTGTGCAGCCTGACGATACAGACGAGAAATCTTGGAGATAAAAATAATGGGTGGTTAATTCTTGATTCGGCAAAAATTCACTGTGGTCAAATCATGGAAGACGCTTTGGAGGATTCGAAGAAAACTGAGGCGGCGAAGAAGTCAGACGGGACAGAAAATACAGGCAAGGCGACAAAGCCGGACGGGACAGAAAATACAGGCAAGGCGACAAAGCCGGACGGGGCAGAAAATACAGGCAAGGTGATAAAGTCAGACGAGGCAGAAAATACAGGTAAGGCGAAGAAACCGGATTCATCAGTCAGTAAAGATATAGCAGGGCAGTCGGGGGAACAGAAAGATACTGCAGTTGTAAGGCGTCTTGCAGAGCAGCATGAAATACAAAGCAATGGCGTTACGCGTGTAGATGGATTATGCCGTGATACGTCTGGCCAGCTTCATGAACAACATATGGAATGGGATGCAAATCAGAAGGCAGGCATTGCCTGGAACCTGAACGGGCAGTATTCTGTGTTCTCCGGGAATATTGTCACCTTTAACAATACCGGTGCCGACGTGTCGATGGCGGTACGTATTTATGGAGATGATCAGCTGCTTTGGGAGACAGAGGGCATCAACCGCCTGAGCGGGGAAATTCCTTTTGAGGTTCAGGTGAAAGATGTTAAGGTGCTTTGCATTAAGACAGAAAATGAAGGGGAGGCAGCGAATGCGTACGTTTCAGTCACAGAGGACGCATTAAAGTATGTGAATCCAGGAGATGCGCGGGAAAAGCAAAGCGCAGATCATGCACCCGAAGAGCAGAGTGCAGATCATGCATCCGAAGAGCAGAGTGCGGATCATGCACCCGAAGAGCAAAGTGCAGATCATACATCCGAGGGGCAAAGTGCAGATCATGTATCCGAAGAGCAAAGTACAGGTAATGCATGGAAGGAGAAAGACAGTATATCAGAAGAAACAATAACAGCATCCGTGTTACCGGAGATTCCGGCAAATGTAACCGTGCTTGCTTCCACAGTTGTGAAATATGACAGAGGTGCTTATTATCTGATAGAAACGCCGACAACGTGGAAAAATGCGAATCAGTTCTGCAAACAGATGGGCGGTCATCTGGCTGTAATTGATTCCCCACTCGATCAGGCCAGGATTTGCAGCCTGCTGGAACATGCGGCAGCAAATGACTACTGGATCGGAGCGACCGATGAAGCGGCAGAGGGGGAATGGCTCTGGATCACAGGAGAGCCGATGCTATATGCAAACTGGGCAGATGGCCAGCCGGATAATTATAACAGCGATAACGGCGGTGAAAATTATCTTCAGGTGTACCGGAATGGCACATGGAACGATAGTGGCAAGGATACAACGATAGGCTTTATAATCCAGTTTGAAGCAGAAGATATGGAAGTAAAGGAAGAAGAGCTCGCTTTTCTTGAGATAACGGACAGTGCCTGGAAAGGTGCAGAATATGAATCTTTCCTGAAAATGAAAGATATATATGGCAGGGAGCATCTGTCGGGTTATTGTATGAATGCCTCATCGGATGGCTGGTTTACCTGTACCCTGGGAGGTGCGTATGAGTCAGTCAGGGGGTCAGTAATTCCAGCAGAAGGTACGGATCAGAATGCAAAAATGAATCTGGCTGTTTTCGGTGACGGCATTTTGCTGTATGCGAAAAATAATATAGAAGGCTGGGCGCAGGGAATCCCGTTTACAGTGGATGTAACCGGGGTGGAAATGTTGACAATTCGTACTTCAAATGCAGGCAGTGGTGGAAAACTGTTGCTGAATGAGATGAAGCTGACACAAGCAAAGGAACCTACTGTGACTGAACGGACTGTATCGTTGGCAGATCTCCAACTGGTGGACGCGAGCAATGCAGAACGGCATGAAAGGCTGTTCAGGGACAGTTACGGAAATAATTATGATGGTGATTTTTGTTTCAAAGCATCAGAGGACGGGTATGCGGTATGGCTGCTTGATGGTGCTTATACAGAGTTTTCAGGGGTATTTGCAGCGTCTGGTTCTACCGGATCAGACAGCAGTATAACAGTGAAGATTTATGCAGATGATGAGCTTGTTTTTGAACAGGAGGGTATTACGAGAATGTCAGAACCCCTACCGTTTACCGTAGATGTGGCAGGTGTGAAGAATCTGAAGATTGTCACAGACGATGCAGAAGGAATGAATGAGGGATATGTGTATCTTGCGGAGGACGCGGTTGAATAAAAATTTTTGTTTGTTTATGGGATAAATAATGAAATGAAATAAAAACTGATTAAAAACTAGCGAAAAGACTGACTTAAAACTAACGAGAAGACTGGCGAAAAGTTAGCAGAAACAGAGAAAATATTTGCTATAAAAGAAAATATCGGGATAGGACTGGAGGATGCTTGCGCAGCACAGCCTGTAAGGGCAGAGCACATCGTTCAGGTTGCTTAAGTATCAGAAAGAAAGAGACCGTTTCAAAGTTTGTGTAAACTAAAAAAACTGATATAAGATATGCTATTA
>CAOJHI010000172.1 GCA_948436005.1 uncultured Lachnospiraceae bacterium | reverse complement strand
CTTCTCCGCTGTAGCAGCAAAGGATACCGGTCGGCATTTCCGTGAAGGTCAGAGTGCGGTCTCCGTTTTCAATGGTTACTTCGCCATAATCTGCTGTCTCACTGGCAAAAACCCCCGTACCAAAAGAAGACAGAATCATCATACCTGCGAGTAGTGATAAAACAACTTTCTTTTTCATTTTAAATCCTCTCTTTCTGCTGTGAAATGACTGGACTGCTGCAGAAGTATGTGGTACTGCAACGGTCTGTATGCATAAAAAAAGAGCCTTTTGGTTCGGCTCATCAGATCTGAGAAGTAGTAATGAAAATATAAAACTTCAGAATCTGCGCACAGCAAAAAAAGCATTTCTGCCATGTCCAATGCAAGCCTCCCCACCGAAAGCGGCAGTATTGATAATATAGCAGGTCTCCTGACTCGACTTCATCCTACTATCTCCGTCTTCCCGGTTTCCCAGTGACTTTTGGGAGAGTTCGTCCGTCACACAGTAGCGGGGGCTGTCAAAGCTTTTACTTTGTTCCCATTGCCCCAAGAGGGGCAGCCTTTCGGCACTGTATTACCATACGCAGTATTTTTATGCTGTTTCAATCTTAGTATAAGAATTATTTGTTGTCAAGTGTTTCTGTATTGGCAATGCTGTTCAGCAGAATCGTGGTAGCCTCGATCATCAGTTTTCGCCCGGTTGCGTGGTGTTCTTCTTCGTAGTGGGAATCACGTGGAAGTACGCGCTGGCCGATTCCCCAGAAGGTGTTGACAAGGACTGAGGTAAAAAAGAGAGGATTTTCGATTTGCCGGATACTTCCGTCCGCCATTCCTTCAAAAAGAAACTGGGCTGTCCGGTTTAGCATACGGTTTATGGTATCAATGTATTTCCGGGCTTCCGGAATATCGGGATAGGCTCCGCGGAACAGGCAGTCAAATTCAGTCAGATAAGAAACCTTGTCAATATCGTCGCACAGTGCATCAATAAAATGATAAGTAAACTGAGACAATTTTTCAAAACCATTGGCAGAAGACGGGATCATCAGGGAAAAACACTTTTCACACAGTTCAGTAAGTACTTCCGTTGATACAATAAAGGCGAGCTGGCTGCGGTCAATTGCATAGCGATAAAGCGTACTTCGGCTGAGATTGGAAAGTGCAGCAATTTCCTTCATTTCCGTACCTGCGATTCCGTTTTCTAAAAATTGTTTTTTGGCAGTTTGAACAATTATACTGCGAATTTCCTCAGGTGTAAGACGAGAGGTAGTCATATTCGTTTCCCCCACTTTCAGAATAAAATAACTATAGTATAAAAACACATGTGTGTCAACAAAAGAAAGAGTAATAGAAAGATGCTGCAAAAAAGAAACACGCGTATCTCTGTAAAAGAGAAAGGGGAGAATGGAAAAAAGAAGAAAAATAGATAAATTAACGAATGAAAATAAAAAAAACAGAAAAAAATTATTGACAATGACGATGAAATAATATATATTCAAAAATACCAGATAACATTTTTGCTAATTAAAAAGAAACACGTGTATCTAAAAATAAAAAACACGCGATTCAAAAGGAGGAAAACAAAATGAAAAAATTAACAGCACCAATTCTTTCCATGTCACTCGTAGCAGCAATGGCAATGCCTGCAATGGTAAATGCAAAGGAAACCGCACTGGAAGATGTCACAATAGCAGTGTCATTAAACGATGCGGACGAGTACCGTACACAGTGGCTGGACACGTTTACAGAACTCTGCGATGAGAAGGGGTACCATGTGATCTCCGCGAATGCAGGCAGCGATGCCAGCAAACAGATTTCTGATGTGGAAAGCCTTCTTCTCCAGCAGCCGGATATTGTAGTGATGCATGCTTACAGCGCAGAGGGAGCAGGGCCGGCGCTTGATGCGATTGAGGCAGCAGGACTCCCATGCGTACTGTTTGATTTTGATGTGACTGCAGATAATTACACGACGCAGGTAGTGGATGAGCAGGCCACATACGGAAAGATGCAGGCAGAATATATTCAGCAGTGGCTGGATGAGGATGAAAGCCGTGAACTGAATCTTGGATATATTGTAGGAAGCTATTCCATGGAAGGGGCTATGCCGAGACGAGACGGCTTGTATGAGGCGCTTGGCGTAGAAGAGCCGATGGCAGAGGCAGAGGGAAACTGGAATGCAAATGATTCCATGTCAATCACGGAGGACTGGCTCCAGGCATACCCGGATATGAACGTCTTCGCATGTATGAGCGACGAGATGGCAACCGGTGTGATCCAGGCTTTAAATGCAGCAGGCAAAAACATGGACGACGTTCTTGTGCTTGGCATCGACGGAGCAGCGGTAGCGATGGAGTACCTGGAGAGCGGAGACCTTGATGCGACAGCAGCGCGCGATGTCAATATTGAAACCGGCTTTACCCTGGAAACCTGCGAAAAGATTCTCTCAGGCGAGACTGTGGAAAAACGTCTGCAGCCTATGGGAATTTCCCTTCTGACAAAAGAGAATTACGAAAAGTAAGAATGGAACTAAGAGCACGGAGGATATGAAATGGGAGAAAAGATATTGGAAATGCAGGATATCTGCATGCGTTTCCCGGGTGTCATCGCACTGGACCATGCAAGGCTGAACCTGGAAAAGGGTGAGGTTCTCGGGCTGATCGGAGAAAACGGTGCGGGAAAGTCTACCATGATGAATATTCTGCTTGGTTCGCTGAAGCCCACATCCGGAAAGATGTTTTTCAAGGAAAAGGAATACATGCCCAAGTCGCCGTCAGACGCGCTGGCGGCAGGCATCTCCATGATTCACCAGGAGGTGAGCCTTGTTCCGGGGATGACGGTAGCTGAGAATATCTGGATTGGACGCGAAAAGCTTTTTTCGTCCGGCGGAATTTTAAACGTCAGGAAACGGCTGGAAGAGACGAAGAAAATTATGGATGACCTTGACGTACATATTGATCCGGACGCTCTGGTTGGATATCAGTCTATAGCAACCATGCAGCTTGTCGAGGTGCTCCGGGCAGTTTCATATCATTCGGATGTGATTATTATGGATGAACCCACATCGGCTCTGGCTGATGTGGAAATCCACAAGCTGTATAACATTATCCGGAAACTGTCTGCGAGAGGCACAGCGGTAATTTATATCTCTCATAAGCTGGAAGAACTCTTTGAGGTATGCAGCCGCGTTACCGTTTTTCGTGATGGAAAATATATTGATACGAAAAGGACAGAAGAGCTTGATCAGAAACAGCTGATTAACCTGATTGTGGGTCGGGAACTGAAGGACATGTATCCCAAAGAGGACGTTGTATTGGGAGATGAAATCTTTTCCTGCAAAAATCTGAGACGGGAAGGAAGTTTTTCCGATATTTCCTTTACACTGCGAAGAGGCGAGATTCTTGGATTTTGTGGTCTGATGGGCGCGCAGCGATCAGAGATTATGCAAAGTATTTTTGGTCTGGATCCGCTGGATGGAGGTGAAATCTATATAAATAAGAAAAGAGTGCATAATACAAGCCCCCAAAAAGCGATTCAGAACCATCTGGCGCTTGTGACAGAGGATCGGTTGAGACGCGGCGGCATCCATATGCTTTCGGTCAGGATCAATCTTTCCCTATCCTTTTTGAAAAGAATCTGCCGGAGGGGATTTGTGAATACAAAAGCGGAAGCAGATGCGTGTAACAGCATGGTAGAAAAAATGCGGATTAAGCTTGCTTCTTTGTCGGATACATTTGGTTCTCTGAGTGGAGGGAATCAGCAGAAAGTAATTATCGGGAGATGGATGCTGACAAAGCCGGATGTACTGATTCTTGATGAGCCGACGAGAGGCGTTGATGTAGGAGCCAAAGCTGAGATCTATCGGTTGATTGGCGAACTTGCAAAGGATGGCAAAGGAATTTTGATGGTTTCCTCGGAGCTTCCGGAGCTGATGGGGATATGCGACAGGATTCTTGTTGTGCGGGAAGGCCGTCTGGCAGGCGAGCTGGAGCGCAGGGATTTTGATCAGGATCTGCTGATGTCGTACGCTTTCGGCGTAAATGAGTGAGGAGGAGAAGAAGATGGAAAAAGACAAAAAGGGAGGCATTCAGGAAAAACTGGCAGTTTTTGCGCTGAATAACAAAGCCCTTCTGATTCTTATTGTATTAATGGTGATTGCCAATGTGATTACGTCCGGCCTGTTCTTTTCTTACGCAAATCTGAGTTCTGTTTCGAGACAGGTTGCAGTATCCATGCTGCTCGGTTTTGGATTTACGGTAGTGCTCGTATCGGGCGGACTCGATCTGTCTGTCGGAAATATGCTCAGCTGCGTTGGCGTGCTGTACGCGCTTTATTCCCTGGAGGTACCGATTGCGCTGGCGGTCATTCTTGCAATGGCAAGCGGTTGTGCGCTTGGTCTGGTGAACGGCGTGATTTCAATTAAACTGAAGCTGGCTCCGTTTATTGTGACGCTGGCTACGGCACAGATATTTAAGAGTATTGCCTATTTGCTGACAAATGGAAAAGCAGTTACCGGGATGAGCAATGCAGTGAAATATATCGGGCAGGGCCTGGTTGCAGGGACAGTTCCGCTGTCAATCGTGATTGCAGTTGTGATGTGCATTATTTTGGCTGTGATTATGTATCGCACCGCTTATGGACGTCACGTGATTGCAACAGGAGGAAATCAGGAAGCGGCGAGGGTTTCCGGTATTAATACGCAGTGGATTCAGATTTCAGCCTATGTGGTGATGGGATTTTTTGTGGCAATGGCATCGGTTGTTCTGACAGGACGCGTTGCAATGGCTGCCCCGGGAGCCGGCGAGGGAATGGAGATGGATGCGATCGCTGCGGTTGTAATTGGCGGTACACCGCTTTCCGGCGGAAAAGCGAAGGTGGGTGGGACGATTTTCGGGTGTCTTGTCATGGGTGTGATGAACAATTTGCTGAACCTGGCAGGCGTGAGTTCTTTCTGGCAGTGGTTTGCAAAGGGATGCATTATCATCATTGCGATTATTCTGGATGCACAGACAGAAAATTTCCTGAAGAAAAGAAGGGCATAGCTTAGAGAATACAGATATTCTGAAAAAGGAGAAAACTATATGAAAAAGGCAGTAAAAGGATTTTTGTTCGGAATGACGGCAATTGTAACGGTTTTAATGCCAATGGCGACAGGTGCGGCGGAGGAATCAGCCAATGAATTCGATGCAGAAGCAAATGCAGCGGCATGGACAGAATTTGATAAAAATGACGCGATCCATTATTTTAACAGTCCGGCATTCGGGAAAATTGATGGATATGATTTTGATACATTTATCCACAGTGAATTATCTGTAAAAATTTTAGAAAGAATGCAGCGCTGGAGTGCTTATCCGGATGAAATGGACCCGGAAGTAGTGAAATACTGGGCAGAGCAGGGCTTAGTTAAAGCGATGAATGATGCTGATGATCCAGACAGAACATGGGCAAGCTATGTTCCTGTGTCGGTAAATGAGGCAGGGGATGCAGACAGAACGTATCCCGTATTATTTGTATTGCATGGCGGTGGAAACCCGATCTACATGACAGAGGCCTATGGCTATATCGATCTTGCTGCGGAGGAAGAATTGATTGTTGCTGCACCGTGGGCTGGCAGCAATGAGATAATTGTAGAGGAGATTCCGCGGATTCTGGAAGAGCTGAGAAGCAAATATCCGATTGATGAAAGCAGAATATACTGTGCTGGTTTTAGCCAGGGAGGAATGTCTTCTGCAATTCTGGCAGCACATTATCCGGAGCTGTTTGCAGCGGTGGCACCGGGCGGTATCCGGGTAAGTCATTACTGCGGTTCAGTTGACGGTAATATCAGTGAAGCACTCTATATTCCTGAAGACAGTGAATTGTGGAACAAGGATGTCGAAATTCCGATTATTAATCTGTCCGGTATGTATGATCAGGCACCGGTAGAAACAGGAAACACCGATGTATTTGCATATAACCATTTCATGAAAGTAAACGGTTGTAAAGAACTTACAGATGAGGCAATTGAAGCGGCCATGGTATCTGAAGATATCGTTGAACAGGTTGGTGGAATGCTTTTTGATAAGACAGAGACAAAAGTATTGGACGGAACAAATTATTATATTGGTGATCTGGTGAATGAAGAAGAAATTCCCATGTTCCGGATGGTACGTATTGAAGGATTAGGCCACTGGCCATCCGGAAGCCTTGCATACGTAGCATGGGAATATATGTCGCAGTTCAGCAGAAATCCGGAGACGGGTGAGCTGATTATAAATTCCTGATAAATTACAGATTTGATTATAAAGTGGATTTTCTAATTATCAAACATTATATTTTGCGCAAATAATGTTATAAAAAAATGGAGAAAGGAAAAGATTAGTATGAAATTCAAAAAAGCAATTGCAACAATTTTACTTTCAACGATGCTGGCATCTGCAGGAGCACAGGCGGCTTTTGCACAGGAAGCACTGGCTCCGGAAATTACACAGGTTACAGGCGGCCAGATCATGGGTTACAACGATAATGGTGTATATGCATTTAAGGGAATTCCGTACGGCACGGCGCAGCGTTTTGAGGAGGCGGTTCCGAGCACATGGGAAGGTATGGCAAACTGCCTGACACTTGGTGAGGTGTGTCCACAGGACCGCACTCTGGCGGCGACGTATCACACGAACGATGCAGAGTTCATCACGCCGGCCGCAAATGATATGTGTGGCAGTGAGGAGACATGCCTGAATCTTAACGTATGGACAAACAGTATGGATGAAACGGCAAAGAAACCAGTTGTTGTTTTTATGCATGGCGGTGGTCTGTCAAATGGTTCCTCCGGAGAACTTGCAGTATACGATGGCGCAAATTTTGCGGCAACAACGGATGCGGTATTTGTGAGTGTAAATATGCGTCTGAATTACCTCGGATTCCTCGATGTATCTGCATACGGAGATGAGACGTATAAAAATTCCGGCAATCTTGGCCTGACAGATATGGTTCTTGCCCTTCAGTGGGTGCAGGACAATATCGCAACCTTTGGCGGAGATCCGGCAAATGTAGCTATTTACGGCCAGTCAGGCGGCGGAACAAAGGTAACGTCTCTTGCATCCCTTCCGGCAACCGAAGGACTGTTTGACCGGGTGGCTGTAATCAGCGGTGGTTATACGACAACGACACAGGAACAGCAGCAGGCGGAGACTGCGAAGCTGGTGGAATATCTTGGGCTGACAGAGGCAGATGATGTGATCGGAACATTGAAGGCTATGTCCTATGAAGAGCTGTACAATGCCTGCAACGCGGCAGAAGTACGGGTGTCGGCACAGGTTGACGGGGATTA
>CAOJHI010000171.1 GCA_948436005.1 uncultured Lachnospiraceae bacterium | reverse complement strand
ATTTTCTGCTTTCAGTGCAATATCGTGCCCTTCACCGTCCAGACTGGCAAAATCCAGCGGAAAACTCACGGTCTCTCCCGCTTTTACCGTAATGCCCGGATAATCCGTACTCATATCAATCCCGGAAGCTCCTGCCGCAAATACAGGCGCCGGAACACTCATCACCGCTGCCATCAAAGCCGCCGCTGTCCCCGCGCCAATCCTTCTGCCTAAACCACTCACACACTTTTTCATTACAATACTCCTTTCCCCGGAGGCCTCTGTTTAAGTAAATGCCTCTCATCCTGTCTTGATTTTCATAAAAAAGTGTACCTGCAGTTTGTGTTTAGTTTTTGGAAATTCTGTGTTTCTCCTGTGGTAATTATGTGAAAATTTTGTGCGCAAAAATGGAGCTGTCGCTTTAACGAATAAAATTTCGTATTCGGTGCAACAGCCCCATTTTTCTGTCTTGTCATTTTCCAAACAGATCACTGTGTGTCCCGGTGCGGCAAAGAGCCAGCTTAACCACAGCTGTCCTTATTTCTTCTCCTCTTCCTGAACCGTCACTTCCCGTGCTGTTCTGGTCTTAATCTCTTCCTGTAAATCTGCGATAAATCCGGCCAGATCTTTCTGTCCTTCATCGCCTGCAAAACGGCTGCGCACGGACACAAGGCCTTCTTCCTCTTCCTTTGCACCGACAACTACCATGTACGGCACTTTTGCAAGACGCGCCTCGCGGATTTTGTAACCGATCTTCTCCGCACGTGCGTCAATGCTGCTGCGGATACCTGCCTCCTTCAGCTGTTCATTTACCTTGCCTGCATAGTCAAGATACTTGTCGGAAATCGGCAGTACACGCACCTGCTCCGGTGAAAGCCAGGTCGGGAAAGCGCCGGCAAAATGCTCAATTAAAATACCGATAAAGCGTTCAATTGAGCCGAATGCCACGCGGTGAATCATGATCGGGCGGTGCTTCTCACCGTCTGCTCCGATGTACTCACAGTTAAAACGAAGCGGAAGCTGGAAGTCAAGCTGAATTGTTCCGCACTGCCATGTTCTTCCGATGGAATCTTCCAGATGGAAGTCAATCTTCGGGCCATAGAATGCACCGTCCCCTTCATTTACAACGTAATCCAGCCCAAGGTCATCCAGGGCGCTTCGAAGGCCGTCTGTTGCTACCTCCCAGTCCTCGTCACTTCCCATGGAATTCTCCGGACGCGTGGAAAGTTCCACATGATATTTAAAACCAAAGAGCTGATAAACCTGGTCAATCAACTTCGCAACACCCTTGATTTCATCACGAATCTGTTCCGGCATCATAAAGATATGTGCGTCGTCCTGCGTAAAGCAGCGTACACGCATCAGACCGTGAAGCTGTCCCGATTTCTCGTGACGGTGTACCAGACCGAGCTCACCCATACGGAGCGGCAGATCGCGGTAGGAACGAGGCTCTGACTGATACACAAGAATGCCGCCCGGGCAGTTCATTGGCTTGATCGCAAAGTCTGTCTCATCGATCACGGTTGTATACATGTTTTCCTGATAATGATCCCAGTGTCCGGATGTCTCCCAAAGCTGACGGTTCAGCATAATCGGAGTCGAAATTTCCACATAACCTGCTTTTGTATGAATCTCGCGCCAGTAATCCAGCAGCGTATTTTTCAGGATCATTCCCTTTGGCAGGAAGAACGGGAATCCAGGTCCCTCATCGCGCATCATAAACAGGCCCAGCTGCTTTCCAAGCTTTCTGTGATCGCGTTTTTTTGCTTCCTCCATCCGGGTAAGGTATTCCTCCAGATCTGCCTTTTTCGTATAGGAGGTACCATAAATTCTGGTCAGCATCTTGTTTTTCTCGCTGCCTCTCCAGTAAGCGCCTGCCAGGCTTGTCAGCTTAAATGCTTTTACCGGCTTTGTACTCATCAGATGAGGGCCGGCACACAAATCGACAAACTCGCCCTGCTGATAAAAGCTGATTTCCGCATCCTCCGGCAGATCTTCAATCAGCTCTACCTTGTACGGTTCATCCTTTTCCTTAAAATACGCAATCGCTTCATCTCTCGGCTTTGTGAAACGGGTGATCGGAAGCGCTTCCTTCACAATCTTTTTCATTTCTGCCTCAATCTTTTCCAGATCTTCCTGCGTCAGCGGAGTCTCGCTGTCCACGTCGTAATAAAATCCGTCTGCCACAGATGGGCCGATTGCCAGCTTTACGGACGGGTACAGTCTCTTGATCGCCTGTGCCATAATGTGAGAAGTCGTATGACGGAATGCCCCTGCGCCCTCCGGAGTATCAAAGGTCAGGATATTCAAATCACTGTCCTCGCTTACCACGGTACGCAGATCCACAACCTCACCGTTCAACTCTCCTGCCGTTGCCACTCTTGCCAGCCCTTCACTGATATCTGCTGCAATATCCAGCACAGACATCGGCTGTGCATATTCCTTTTTTGAACCGTCCTTTAATGTGATAATCATCGTTTATTCCTCACTTTCTTCCATATCCCATTCTTCACACTCTGTATCGTTTCTGCTGAAATCCCAGCTGTTATGGCTGAACAAATTTACCCCATCCCGCAGCGGGGACGTCAGCCATCCTAATAAAACGCCGAACAGCAGCACATCTGCCAGCAGCAGCGTCTTCTCCGCCGGCGACCAGCTTGATAAAAACAACGTCTTCAATTTGTCCTTCATAGCGCTTCTCCTTCTTTCTTTTTTGTCTGCAAACTGCTTCCCCTTGCTTCAGCAACTATATTCCTCATGCGGACATGTACAGGAACAAAAAAATCCCATGCAATCCTCATCTCGGACTGCATGGGACGGGTAATCTTCATCACTCGCGGTTCCACCCTGCTTGTTTCACAGACAGCTGTTCTCTCAGCTGCGCCGCAAAACCTCTCATCTGACTGTAACGGAGTCACCGGACCGGATTGGGGCCACTCGGAGGTAGTTTTCAAATGGTTCTGCATAAAGGCTTTCCAGCTTCCGCCTTCTCTCTGGATGCTTCCACATCTTACTCTTCTCGTCATCGCGTTTTCGTTTGCATTAACTGTTTCTTACAGTATACCATTTTTTTTCGTTTGTCAAGGCATCCGCGAAGTTTCATAAATCCATCAGAGCAATTTTACTGAAGTCACTTTATTTTTTTCGTTTGCTGAACTCACAATAAATCCGACCTCTGTAACTTTCCCTTTCGGTGTGATTCGCTTATTCCACGAAAGCGGCGTAATTGTAACGTACTTTGACTTATAGGAATATTTTCCGTTCCACTGCTGCGATTTTTTGATCGCATATTTAAAGTTAACCCGCACCTTCCAGTTTGAAATCTGATATTTGCTCTTATTTGTGATTGTCAGTTTGTATTGCGTGTAATAACGATTCCCGCTCTTCCATGAATTGACCGCTTTCACGGACGCCTTGCAATACTTGGAGGAGGCTTTCACAGATTTGGAGCTGCCGGAACCTGAGGCAGAAGATTCCGGTTTCTTCCCGGAGGTCAATCCATTTGCAAGAGAGCCTTTGAATGTTTTAACAAGCCACTTGCCCGACTGTGACAAATCATTTGCCGTCCACCCGGACTTTTTCTTACAGCTGCTCTTTAACAGGGCGCTGGACTCATCTTTATTGGAAAGATTCCATGCCACATACCCGATTCCATGTTTATTCAAAAAAGAAATCCATTTGTTGGCTTCTGCCTCATTTACACCGCCGTTTCCTGATGCATCACAGATACCAAACTCACTGACCAGAAGCGGCAGCCCTGCCCGAATCGCCTCCGCTGCCTTTTCACGATAGGACTCTCTGTGCGTGTTTGCGTAAAAATGCAGCGTGTACATGATATTTTTATAACCCTTAACCGGATTCTTCGCCGCTGCGTCAACATCCTGCGACCAGGTAGGTGTCCCGACCAGAATCACCGCATTTTTATCAATTGCACGAATTTCCTTGATGACTGCCTGCGCATAGGAACGAATCTGTTTCCAGCCTGTGCCCCCGTTTGGCTCATTGCATATTTCATAGATGACATTTTTATGGTTTTTATATTTCTCTGCCATCTCTTTAAAAAAGGCAATGGACTGTTTCTTGTATGTATTCGGATTCCCGTCACTCAGAATATGCCAGTCAATGATCACATACATCCCTAAGTCCGTGGCCGCCTTCACACCCGTATCAATCTGCTTTTTCAAATTTTTCCGGTTCGCACTTCCCCCGGTACAATAACCATTGTACTCTGCCGTATACATGGCCAGGCGCACTGTATTGGCGCCCCATTTGTCCCGCAGATCTTCAAACGCTTTCTTTGAGACATATTCCGGATACCAGGACAGGCCATGCGTGCTGACTCCCTTGATCTGAAAGGTCTTTCCTTTCTTATCCACAAGCTTTGTCCCTTTCACGGAAAGCCTTCCATGCTCTGAAACCGGCGTTGCAGCTGAGGCCTGCAATGTTGCCAGCAAAAAGAGCATGCACATGCAAAGCAATGTTACAATCCGCTTCCGGCTTGGGCTATTCAAAAACTTCCGGCATTGCGGGGCATTTTGCATTGAGTTCATTTTGAAAATTCTCCTTTACTTTTTATTAAATAGGACGCCCCCTGGTACAAGGTACAAAAACGGGGTTCCAGCAAACAAGTCACCCCTTATTTTGTACCTTGTACCAGGGGGCTGGCTATGAAAAAGTTGACGTGCACTTTTTTACAATTCATCCAATTGTTCAACTGATATTTCAACTGTTCTATAATTCATCAATTACTTTTGTTCTATTTTATTGAACAATTACTTTAAACAATAAAAAACATGCCGTCCCTGTCTATTTTTCTTTAATAATTCCTTATCAATAAGCCTATTTATAGCAACCGATGCTCCTTGCAAAGTAGATATTGTATCAACCAACTCAACAACCTGTTGAGTTGTAATCATTTTATTAGCTCGCACAAATTGATATATTTGTTGATCTGTTTTATTTAGTTCAACTTCAAAAGTTGAAATATCCGATAGAACAAGTTGCTCTGGTTGTGGAATATATTCTTTATTTATTGAATATGTTGTCCATCTCCCTCTTCGCTCGGAAATCAACATATTTTTTTGTACTAAATCATACAGCAAATGCCCTACATCCGTTGAATGCATACCCAAAACAGATTGCAACCGAGCATTTGAAATTTTTTCTTCTAAATATGCTGTAGAAAGAATTATTTGCTCTTCCGAACTTAAATGTTGATATTCAATCCCCAAAGTACTATTTAAGTAATTTGTACATTCAAATGGCATTAAAGAAACCATCCATAATCTTAATTCTACTTGGTGTAATTCTTGATCATCATATAAATCGGGTTGTCTCCAATTTTCTTCACCCCAAGCTTTTAAAATAGTTGGAAATCCTGATCCTATATTATCACCTAACCCTATCATTCTAAACATGTTTTGAATCTTAGGATTTCGTGCCACAGAATGTCCACCTTCATATATCGCTTGGACTGGTAATTTCAAATTACCTGGATTGGAAAACAAAAATCCTTCATCATTTTTTTCAACCTTTAAAATTCCGGTACTATGATAATCTGCATGTATAATCATATTAACTGCCGCTTCTCTAACAGCCTTATGAACTGCTGTATCATCCACCCGCACCATACCTTCTAGTTTGAATGGACGTTTTAAATCACTCACTAGCTTAGGAAGTATTCGCTTAATAAAATTATACAGATTATTTTCCCAGGATCCATCATAAGTTAACCGATCACTCCAACGTACATTTTGTGTGATATTTGTTTTATCCAAATAATCCATACGAATATTATCAAATCGTTCTCTAATCGCCAAACCTTTTCCAAACATCAATAAGCCTGCTACAGTTAGTCCTTCTCTTTTAGTTGATCTATCGATTGTATATGCCCCTAAATTTCTCAAAAACTCTTTGTCTGATATGTTATTCCATACATGTTCTGGATTACGATGTTCATATTCAATACGATATGCTTTGAGTGTATTCAAATCAATATCTTCCATTGTAAATCCTTCTAAAAGTCCACCATCTATTCCAGAATCTGAAGCATCCCTAAACATTGCTTTTACTTCTTCCTCTGTACAATGGTAATCCCCCTCGTGATTACGTTTATAGCTTCCTTTTATCGGATTTTCATTAATATATACTGGTTTATATTTATAATCAGCTTGCGGCACTTCAATCCAAATTACGGTATGCCCATCCACATCGCAATATCCAACATTATCATCTAACAAAATATTTGCACTAACTTTATTGCTGTTAATGGTATCCCAGAATTCTTTTATTCTGGTTTCGGGTTTTTTTACATCTGTAAAAGAAAATCTTTTTTCAATACTTAATTCAGACATATGTTCTTCTATTCCTAACAATATAACACCACCACATGTGTTTGCAAATGCCGAATATGTTTCCCATACAGACTTTGAAATTTCATTACGTGAATCTTTACATTCTAAAGATATTCTTTCACCATATTTTAACAGCTCTAAAATATCATTTCCTGTAATCATTTATTTCACCTCCGGAGCAGTCATCCCCCTGTAATTTCATAATCACAGTCAGCCTACTGGCCGCATATGCAAAATAAGGGGTGACTTGTTTGCCGGAACCCCGTTTTTGCATATGCGGCCAGAAGGCGTCCTCCATCCACTAAATTCCAAGCCCCTCCAGCTCCTCCATCCAGATAGCCACACTTGCATCGCTCGGCATCCGCAGATCACCCCTCGGTGAAAGTGCCACGCTTCCCACTTTCGGGCCATCCGGCACGCAGGAACGCTTGAACTGCTGGGAAAAGAAACGCCAGTAGAACTTTTTCAGCCATTTCAGAATCACCGCATCCTCATAGGTGCCTGCAAAGGCAAGCTTCGCCACACGGTAAAGCTTTGACGGAGCATAGCCAAAACGAAGCAGATAATATAAAAAGAAATCGTGCAGCTCATACGGGCCCACCAGGTCTTCTGTCTTCTGGGATATCTGGCCGTTCTCAGGCGGCAGCAGCTCCGGGCTGACAGGAGTGTCCAGAACGTCATATAAAATCTCGCTGATGCGGGTATCGCCGCAGGTATCTGCATAATAGCGGACCAGATGGCGCACCAGTGTTTTCGGTACAGAGCAGTTGACCGCATACATGGACATATGGTCTCCATTATAGGTTGCCCAGCCAAGCGCCAGCTCAGACATATCCCCAGTTCCGACGACCAGACCGCCTTTTTTATTTGCAAGATCCATCAGAATCTGTGTCCGCTCCCTGGCCTGGCTGTTTTCGTACGTCACATCATGGACAGCACCATCCTGCCCGATATCCCGGAAATGAAGGT
>CAOJHI010000170.1 GCA_948436005.1 uncultured Lachnospiraceae bacterium | reverse complement strand
GATCTACACATATGCGCACACTCTTTCCCTACACGACGCTCTTCCGATCTTTTGCCGTCTCATCGGCGGTATTCGTGCTCTCCTCTCCGGAATCTGATTCGCCATCCGCCTCTGTGACCCGCTTCACAATATACGCGGTCAGACTTGACACCTTCCCGCCGCGCATGCCCGGCACAACCACTGCATGCTCCACCTGCGGCAGTTTGGAAATGTTGCTCTCCACATCCTCCAGCTCAATCCGGTATCCATGCAGCTTGATCTGCAAATCAATACGCCCGCAGTAATACAGCATTCCGTTTTTCATATAGCCTTTGTCTCCGGTATGATAACCACGCGTGCCATCCCCGGACACAAAAAACGACTTTTCTGTCAAATCCACCCTTCCATAATATCCCGTACTGACCGTGTCTCCAAGGATTAT
This sequence comes from uncultured Lachnospiraceae bacterium, assembly GCA_948436005.1. GTDB lineage: Bacteria > Bacillota > Clostridia > Lachnospirales > Lachnospiraceae > Choladousia. Next base: position 6,898 of record CAOJHI010000170.1, on the reverse strand, counting down.
GATTTCGCCTTTTTCGCCCTCCGGCAAAGCAGCCCCATCCTCATCCCATATTTCAATCCTCGTACCCGGCTTCGGGCTGCCGACCGGCAGCGGCTCTTCCTGCGTTGCAAGCTCCTGCGTCACAAGCACATCCGTCACAGCCACAGTTGATTCTGTCGGCCCATATGTATTGATCACCTTCGCCCCGGGGAAACGCTCCTGCAGCTTCCGCGCTGTCTTATTTGTGAGCGTCTCGCCGCAGAACAGAAATACCTCCAGCTCCGGCAGCAGTTCCTGGCCAAAATTTTTATCAGAAAGACAGACATCTGCAAAGGACGGAGTAGAAACCCAAACCTGTGCCTTTGACGCCGCAAGCCCCTGCAGCAGCGCACGGTAATCACCCTGCACAGACTTTTCCAGGCAGTAAAGCGTCCCACCGGTTGCGAGCGACGTATACAGATCCATCACGGACAGGTCAAAGGAAAACGGAGCCTGGTTCAAAAATACCTGTCCCTGCTTTGCCTCCGGGCTGCTTCCAAGCCCTGTTGACCAGTCCAGATAGTAATTCAGACAATCGGCTGTTATCTTTACGCCCTTGGGTGTTCCTGTACTGCCGGACGTAAAGATAATGTAATATGTCTCGTCGCCATGCACCCAGTTTTCTTCTGAAACTGTATCAGCCTGTACATCGGATAAAATACGCTCCAGCGCATCCAGCCCCAACACCTGCTTTTCTCCGGCATCTGCGTGAAGCTCCTCCGTTGCCAGCACATATTTAGATGGAAGCGCCGCAAGCGTTGCCTCTACCCGCGCATCCGGCACTGAAATATCAATCGGACAGTAAGCCCTCCCCGACTTCACACACGCCAGAAAGCAAACCAGCATCCACGGATGCTTATGTCCGTATACGGCAAGCGGCGTCCGCTCTTCATCTGCATGTTTCAAAAGCCATGCTGCCAGCCGGTCCGAGTACTCCCAGAGCTCTCCATAAGAAATCGTGTCCTCGCAGCCCTGCCGGAACGCAATGCGCTGCGGATTCTGCTTCGCACACTCCTGTATCTTCTTTAAAATATCCAAAAAATCACCTCATTTGTTTTTTCACCCTGACTAACATAGCATGTTCATTCATTTAATTCAACTTTTCTTTAAAAAACTTAAGGTTATTTTTAAAAATGTAAGAATTCTGTTAAAGTTGCCTTTTCTAAAAACAGCATTATTTCAGATGTCGCCCTTTTTCATTCACAAATTCCTTCAGCTCCCCAAGTGTGACACCTGTTGCTTTTTTGAAAATTTTATAAAAATAATTGGAATTCGGATACCCGACGCTCCAGCTGATTTCCTTTGCCGTGTGCCCTCCCTGATAGACAAATTCCATGGCCCGAATCAGCCTGATATCCGTCAGGCATTCCAGAAATGTCTGCTCTACTTCCTGTTTAAACAGACGGCTCAAATAAAATGGGGTAATTCCAACCTCCTGCGCGACATCGTCAAGGGACAGGCCTTCCGCATACATTTCCCGCATATAATGAAGACTGTCCTTTACATAAGCCTGATAATTCTTTTTTTCAAACGGCCGTTCCATTATGGAGCGGAGCTCTGCAGGCAACGTCTCTAATAATGCTGTCCTGTCCGGACACCCCAGCAGCTCTTTCCAGCTTTTCCAGCACCCGGAAATATCCTCTGTCAGGCTCCTTCCATTCACAAGTTTCCATACTTCATATAAAAGATCAATACTGTACAGTCTCAGCTGCGTCAGCTCCTTCCTGGTATCCGGAGAATGCAGAAAAACCTCCAGCGCAGCAGCAGCTTCTTCATAGCTTCGCCGCTTCACAAATTTTAAATAATTTTTTGCAAAAGAAAAGTACGCCTCATTTTCGTTTGGCATGTCTTTCGTTTCAAAAAATGACAGCTGTTTTCCTGATGTTCCTTTATACAATGCCATCTTGCATTCATGGAATGCAGTCCGCCACCTGGCGCATTCATAATTCCAGCTGCTGATTCCGGCACGCAATTCCAGCCGCAATTCTCTCTTCATATACGCAAACAGCGGTTCCAATATAGCCGCTGTCCATTCCCTAGCATTATTTTCCCGTTTTCGTCCGTCCGCAAACAGGATCAGATACAGACGTCCTTTTTCTGCATGCCAGACAACGCCGCAGCTCCTGCGCAGGATATCCACGATCCTGTCAGCCGTTTCCTGCCCGATTTTTCCATGCATCTCTTCTATGATTGCACACAGTGATTCTTCATTCGTAATCCGCAGCTGCCGACAGTCATTTTGCATCTGTTCCTCCTCATTTTCGGCAGTTCCATCTAAAAGAAGCCGCGCAATCAGCTGCTTCATCAGAAGCCTTTCATATTTTTCTTCTATTTGAATATGCTTTCGGTTCTCCTCCAGCTGCTGCCGTTCTTGGTTCAATTCCTCCAGCTGCTTCTGTACCACAGCCTTTACCCGGTCTTTCTGCGCCGGTTTCAGGATATAGTCACGGGCGCCAAGACAAATTGCCTTCTGCGCATAAGAAAAATCCCGATATGCCGTTACAAGTATGACACGAATCTGCAGCTGCTTCATCCGGATAATTTCCAGCGCCTCCAGGCCGGACAGGCCAGGCATATTAATGTCCAGAAGGATGAGATCCGGATGTTTTTCCTCTGCTGCCCGAATCAGGTCAATACCGTTTTGTACATACGGCAATACCTCTGCCTCCGGAAACGAGTTGTGAATCATCCATTCAAGGCCCCTGCATTCCAGAAGTTCGTCGTCTGCAATTAGTATTTTATACATCCTGTTCCTCCTCCGGTTCTCTGTCTTTTTTATGATATTCTTCCTGTTATCCAATTTCCAACGGTATTTTTATCCGGATCTCTGTGCCCTTTTTCTCTGCGCTTTCTATTTCCAGCATTACGTTTCCCCCAAAGAAAATATTCAGGCGCTGATATACGTTATGAAGCCCGATTGCCGTTTCATGCTCTTCCTCCTCATAAAGCCCCTCCAGCACTTCTGCCACACGCTCCCAGCTCATCCCGGCGCCATTATCGCTGACACTCAAAATTCCCTGTCCCTTTTCCCGATCCCTCTTTGTCTGTATCCGGACAATTCCCTGCCCGGTCTGCGACCGCAGCCCGTGTGTAATAGAATTTTCAACCAGGGGCTGCAAAATCAGATTCGGGATCCTTATGCCGTGAAATGACTCATCAAGCTCCAAAACAAATTTAATTCTGTTTCCAAACCGTTTTTCCTGAATGCACAGATAATGGTCCAGAGCTTCTAATTCTTCCTGCAAAGTGACTGCAGTATTCAAATAATCAAGACCATAACGGAGCAGGTCAGAGGTATTTTCCAGAAGTTCCGCTGTCTCCATATCCTGATGAAGATACGCGGACTGCATCATCATATTCATAGTATTAAACAGAAAATGCGGATTGATCTGGGCCTGCAGCGTTTTGTAGCGGAGTGTTTCAAGCTTTTTGCTGATGCGCAGATTTTCCATGGTACGTTCCTGAAGTTCCATTTTATTTTTGTAAGCTTCCTCCTGCTCCTGCTGGTGCTGAAGAATCATCGAAATCATCTCATTATACACGTGCTCCCATATCTTCAGTTCCTCATACGTATGCGCGTCCTCCTGTATTGGCACGATACAGCGGTATCCCTTTTCGCCGTTTTCCCTTATGTGCCCCGTAAACTTTTGAATCGGCGCTGCCAGCGAGCCTGCAAGATGATCGGCGCGCCTTATCCATATTACAAATTCAATGAAAAAAAACAGAAAATACAGCAGAAAAAACAGAATTATTTGTGCCGCCAGGCGTTTAAACCTCAGCCCTGACAGAAACAGAAAACGCCGATACATATTTTGATAGGTCCTTTTTATAATTTCCAGAATCTCATAATTTTCCTCATACAAGCGATATGCAAGCGTCCGTATTCCGGGCTCCTCAAAACGGTTCCGTACTGTTTCCAGGTTATCATAAACCTGCTCCAGCATATGTCCGATATCCCTGCTCTCTCTCTGGTACACTGTGTCTTTCAGAAGATCCTTCACTGCGTCAAAACTTATTTTTATCTGCCCGCTATGCCTCACACAATTCTCATATTCCGGCTGGGATAAGCTGATTGCATAGCTGTAAAAATAATCGTCCATCTCATCCACACTTTCATAAAACGCATTCAGAGCCGCCTGCTGGCGGTTCTCATTAAAATACCGGTAATATACAATCGTTATCATTAATACACAGCAAAAAACAAACGCAAACAGATAATATCCATTTGTAATAACATACCGCTTGATTTCTCCCTGTATCGTACGTTCCCCTGTCCGCTTTAATAATACTGCCATTGAAATTCTCCTGCTTCCTCCATTGCCTCTTCTTTTATTTTCTCTACATTCTCCTGTGTAGCATGCCATACTTTAATACGGACCTCATCCTCCACCGGCTTTCCTTCTGCATAGTTCTTCAATTCCCGCACAGTCCATATCCCCTGTTCCTGCATCCGGCTCTTTAATGTGGCATAATAAAGCCCCTGCTCCACATAATCCAGCACTTTATTGCCGTCAAACGCTACAATACAAAGTTCCTGTATCTGCTCTTCATCCAGCAATTCCCCTACCACATCGGAGGCGCATCCTTCTGCCAGAAACAGAGCGTCTATTTCCGGATGTTCCAAAAGCATCTCGCTCACCTTTTCCATTACAAGCAATTTGTCTGAATGGCACTCTACCACTTCAATTACCTGCAATTGCGGACTGTCCTCAATTTCATCGAAAAACCCGTTCATACGCTCCTTCTGATTCTGCATGTCAAGATAAGACACTACGATTCCGATCCGGGCCTTTCCGCCGGTTGCCAGTTTTATATCCTGTCCGGCAAGCTGCCCCGCCTGATAATTATCATTTCCGATATAACTGATCCGCTGTGCTCCCTCCAGATCATTATCCATCAAAACCACCGGAATCTCTTTTTGCGCTGCCTCATTGACCGCTTCTACCATCTGCGGTTCCGGCACTGCCCCCGCAACAATAATCCCGTCTGCTTCAGAATAAATCGCAGCGCGTATTGCCTCTGCCATTTTCTCATAATGTATCACTCTGCTGCTTACCAGCTTTACATAACTTTTTTCTTCACGTCCCGCTTTTTCAAGCCCTGCCGCCGCATCATTCCATGGAAGCGGGCTGATAAACGTCAGCTGCTGCCGGTATTCCTCCTGCCTCCCCTGTTTTTCCGTATTTCCCAGCATGGACAGAAGCATACCTAACATAATTGCCAGCAAAATCCCTCTGATCTTTTTCATCGCATTTTCCTCCATAAAACAATTATAACAGCTTCCGCTCAAATAACTATGAAAAAACAAAACTTGTCAAGATTCAACCTCTGTGCAAGATTCTTTCCGCTGTTTTCACAAAAATCATCAGACGATTACAAGATCCGAAAATTTTCCCTCCGGCTTTCCGCTGCTATACTAGCCATATCAAAGTATGGAGGAGGATTTCAAATGAAAAGAAAACTGTTTCTGACAACAACGGCCGCCATCGCGGCTCTGACACTGGTATCCGGTTCTGCCCTGGCACAGGAAGTCCCAACAGGCGGCGTAGAGGTCACTGCCTCTGAGACCTCTGCCACCGGCTATACGGCCAGCTTCACTTATGCGGACGAGGAAGCTACAAATGTCCGCCTGAACGGAAGCTTTACCTTTTACAAAAAAGACGATGTTCACTTCTTCAGCGGCGGCTTTGCCATCAACAGAATGGACGGATATAATTCCGGAATACAGCCGTCTGACAGCGACTGGCTGGCGCCCTGTGGGAATTCCTATGTTTATCCGCAGGACTGGCAAAAGGGAGCTGAACTCCGCCACATCGGTGATGCATTCTACCGAACCGATATGACTTACGACGAAACCACAAAAACCTGGAGTGTTTCCCTTGATCTCCCATGTGCGTCTTACCTGTATCAATACGAGGTATCGTATGACAACGGAGAAACATGGGAGGCTATTACGGATCCGGCCAATACGCCTTACGTAAACAGCCTTGGCGCCCATCAGGCCCGCAGCCAGTTTTTCGTTCCCTTTGACGCGGAAAAACAGGATCCGGAAGATGACTGGACCTGGCTCTTCCCGGCAGAAAACGAAGAGGAAAAGGGAACTGTATCTTATATGACATACGAAAGTACCATCGCTTCGGACAGCCCGCTTATGGTATATACGCCGGCAGGCTATGACCCGAACCGTGAAGAACCCTATAAGGTGCTGTATCTTTCTCACGGAGGCGGCGGAGAGGTGGCCGACTGGTTCCATCAGGCAAACCTGGCTAACATTCTGGATCACTTTATGGCTGACGGCACATGTGAGGAATTCCTTGCTGTTACTATGGACAACTCAGCCTTTGTCTGGGACTATGACAAAATTTACGATAACTTTATCAACCATATCATCCCGTTTGTAGAAGAGAATTATAATGCTTCCACAGAATCCGAGGGACGTGCCCTTGTCGGACTTTCCATGGGTGCGCGCGTTGCCAACCAGATGCTTTATCATGACCCGACGCTCTTCGGATACCTTGGTATCTGGAGCGCTTCCGAACCGTACGCATGCCCCAAGCTCGACGACTACTCAGATTACAATTATCCGAATATCTTCCTGGCTGCCGGATTTGCCGATCCATGGCTGGCATACGGATTCCCGGGGCATCCGGAAACATACTTCAACGCAGTCGAAGATAACACTATGATCAGTATCGCAAGCAAGTTTGATGAAATTGGTGTGACTTACAACAACGGAAATGGTATCTACGTCGTAGACGGAAGCCACGACTGGTTTAACTGGCCGCAGGTTTTACGTGAATACCTCACCACTGTTCTCTGGAAATAAACAAGTAAGACAAAGAACGCCGGGCGCTGTAAAATCATCTTACAGCGCTCCGGC
>CAOJHI010000169.1 GCA_948436005.1 uncultured Lachnospiraceae bacterium | reverse complement strand
GCTTGTTGTTGATCACGCGTGATACGGTGCTTGCGGATACGCCGGCAAGCTCGGCAATATCGTAGATTGTCATGATGCTCTCCTTGTTATTGAGTTACAGGGCACACCTGGCCATGGTGTGCTCTGTAACCCTGCTGTTCTTTAAGATGAATGAATCAGCAGCCCTCTGCTCATCCCTTTTTTACCAGACATTTCTTCTGGAAAAATGCAATCCCCAGCCGGCCCGCCTTTTTATATCCATCGCGTTCCACTTTTTCCGCGTATTGTTTCTCCCTGATCTGGGAGAGCGCTTCTTCGCATGCGTTCTCCATCTGATCTTCATGATACGTGCGCTTTGCCTCCAGCACAACGGCTCTGCGGTTTCTTCGGTCTTTTACAACAAGATCGGAACGTCCAAGTCCATTTTCATAATTGGATTCTACGCGGTACCCTGCGTTGGAAAACAATCCGGTCAGAAATGCATGGTAAAAGCTCTCGGCATAATCGTGGTAGCTGATGGTATCAAACAGCAGATCTGAGATCAGCTCGGTCAGCCGCTGTGCATTTTCATCCCACAATGCCGCAAGTAATTCATTCCGGTCTTTTTGGGCGGTGGTTTCCATCAGCCATGCTTTGACGCTTTTTTTGAAAATTCCGAGAACCTCTTTGTTGGGAACCTTCAGCGCGTACTGGCCGGGCAGCAGCCGCAGGCCGGGAATCTCATCCGGGCGCAGCCTTGTCAGATAACCCGTCAGATACAGAAGGCTCCATAGATTTTCTTCCGAACTTTCCAGTACGTCATAGGTGAGATTTTCTTCAATGGGCTCCACGATATATTTCCCGGCGAGCAAGGTTTCAAATTTGTCATTGATATCAAAATCCGTTCTTTTTAAAAAGGTGCGGATGATGGAATTATCACTCGTATTTTCCCAGAAATTCTTTGGCTTTGAGTCCGGATTCAGAAGCAGGTTCTGCACATGGTTCATCACATCCCAGGGACAGTAAACATCGAAATCTCCGAAATGGTATCCGTCGTACCATTCCCGGATCTCCTCCGCATAAGGCGCAAGACCCGTATCCGCAAGCAGGCGGTTGACTTCGTCCTGTGTGAAACCGAAGGATTCATTGAGCTGGGTGTCGGAAATGGTATCCGATACAAAATTATTCGTTCCTGTGAAAATACTTTCTTTTGCAATTTGAAGACAGCCTGTAATCACTGCAAACTCCAGTGAATTATTATCCTTAATGACCTGCATGACCCCCTTTATGGCATCCTGCATTTCGCGATAGTATCCTTTTTCGCTTGCCTTAGCCAGTGGGACATCATATTCATCAATGATCAGGATCACAGGTTTTTGGTAGTGCAATTCCATAAGCTGCGTCAGCTTCAGTAAACTGTTTTTGACGCCTTTTAGATCCGCTTTTTCCGCTGCTGTTCTGTGAAACTGCTCTTTGTCCAGAGGCTGGATGCGTTCGCTTTCTGCCAGGTAAATGTGCTTTTTGTACAGCTCGGCAATGACAGATGCGAGCTGCGCGTATGCGCCGGAAAAGTTCAGCCCGTCCACACTTCGAAAGGACAGAAACAGTGTGGGATATTGATTCATCCATTGCCTGCAGAGCTCTTTATTTTTCATAACAGACAGCCCCTCGAATAAAGCGCGGCTGTTTTTCTGTATGTCAAAAAATTCTGACAGCATACTCATACCAAGTGTTTTTCCGAAACGGCGGGGCCGTGCGATAAATCTAACTTTTGTACTTTGTGTTTTTAATAATTGCTCAATCAGAGAGGACTTATCAATGAAGTAGCTGCCTTTTCTTCTGATCTCGGCAAAGTTAGAGGTCCCGACAGGGATATTTATGGTATTCATAGGCGTTCTCCTTCTGATGGGATGCCCAAAGTGCATTTCACTATAACTATGTTTATTTTATAAAGTATAACAACTCCGGGTAGATGATTCAATAGTAATCTTTCTGATTGGCAATTCCTGGTGGCCGCACGGCTCCTGTCCTGAGCAGATCGCGTTCTTGAAAGTCCGAATACCTTATGATAAAATGTAAAAAATAAGAGTGCACCTGGAATCCGGATTGCGTTATTTTCCGCAGCCTGTATCAGGTTTGCTCATAAGATGGTGGAGGGACATCTGGATGATTACATCAAAGCATCTGGTCATTGTGATATATATCATGGAAATGTGCTGCGCCTGTGTAGGGATTTTTTCCATTACCGGATTTCAAAGTATGAAAAAACAGGTACAGTCCGCCTGCCAGAAGCTTGCTGTCCTTCTGCTTATACGTCTGATCGTCAAAATGGTATACTTTTATGTGGAGTATTATATCAAAACGTGGCCTCTTAATTTTGCAATGAATACGGCAATGGATACCACATACGTTATTTCAATTCTGCTGTGCTTTTCTATTGTTGAGGAGGTCACGGAGAGACATTTTCCAAAACAAAGGCTTTTCCTGATTCTATCAGCCATAGTGTACGTAGCGGGATTTGAAGTGATCTCCTGCTTTTGGATTGATCCGGTTTCTAATGTGGACATTATATTAGAAAAAGGGTTTCCGCGTATTTTTTACTACTTTAATGAAATAGTATTCTTTACTATGACGATTTTACATTGCATGCGATATGCCCGTGTGCTTGGACAATATTGGAAACAGGAAGATGGGGGAAAGCGAAAAATATATCAGGGCTGTCTGCTGATATTGCTCAATAATTTTTGGTATTCCCTCTATGTTTTTCTGTGGAATATCAGTTTTTTTACTTCTTGGGGAAAAAAATTCCGTTCGTTAAAACCGTTGGACGGCGTTTTGTTTTTTGCACTGTTTTTAATCCTGATCTATGTGTATTACATTTCAGGAATCTGCAGATCAAAAGCAGAGGAAGCAGAACCGCAGGAGGAGGGACAGGATTCCCCTGCCGCTGACTGGGAGGGACGTTTGTCCAATTTGTCACAGAAATATAAGCTGACAAAACGTGAAATAGAGATTCTCGGCTGCTTGATCCATGGGGATTCTTATCAGGATATAAGCGAGAAGCTGATCATTTCTGTCAATACGGTAAAGAAACACTGCTCTAATATCTATCAGAAATGCGGAGTGAAAAACAGAAACCAGATTTTTGCTTTGCTGAATACCGAAAACGATTTACAATCCGAAAAGTTTATAAACCACCATAAACTTCAATAAACCAGACCAGATTTTTCATAGAGAGCTTAACAGGCAGATGATACAAAAGGGTAATTTGACGGATATCCGTGCAGATTACCCTTTTGTGCAATTTACAGATCGGAAAGTCCTCTGCTATTCTGTTGCCATGAGCTGCAGCACAAAGTAAAGTGAATGTTCCGAAATAATCACACGAATAGTTACTAAGGAGTAACATGAGGAGGAAGGCTATGAATAATATGTATGTAAATCGAATGCTGAAAAAATGGTCAGTGACAGTATTATCTGCCGCTTTATTGTGCGGAACTCTGGCTGGCTGCCAGAATGAGCCAAATGAACAGAAAGAAACAGAAGCAGATATATCTGAAGTAAAAGAACTTTCTATGAGTATGCTGGACGAAAAAGAACTGGAAAAAATACAAAATCTGATTGACCCTGAGTATGCATATGATTTCATATATAAATGCTCAAAACAGGGAAATGATGGGAATGAATTGGGATTTCGAAATGCCGGGAGTACAGGAGAAAAAAAGGTACAGAAGATCATTGAACAGGAGATGAGGGAGCTTGGACTGCAGGATGTAGCTGTGGAGCCCTTTGATGTAGATACATGGGAATTTACATCGGCTGATGTTACGACATCCGACGGAGTCAAAATTACGCTGAGTGCCCTGGCAGGATCTGTAGGAACGGACGGCACTCTGAATACGGAAATCGTATGGTTGGATAAAGGGACGGCTGCCGATTATGAAGGAAAGGATGTCAAAGGAAAGATTGCGCTGATCGAGTTTGACAATATGGCGGACTATTGGTTCAGCGCGCCTCAGTATGAAGCAGAAGTCCATGGGGCGGCTGCGGTAATCTGTTCGATCCGCAGTGAGGCGAACAATACAACGGAAGAAGGTATGCTTTGCTTCGATGGATGCCTTAGAACTACCATTCCCTGCCTGAGTATTTCAAAAAAAGATTGTAAATATTTAAGAGAACAGATGGATGCCGGCAAAAACCAGGTCGCTTTAAATGCCAGGATGACAGTGCAGCCGGGAGAAAGTGCGAATATCATCGGATACATAGAAGGAAAAAATCCAGACCATATCATTTCGCTTGGAGGACATTATGACGGATGGTATCATTCGTTTCAAGATGATCTCTACGGCGTTGGTATGGAGCTGGCGATTGCAAAAGCAATTCTGGAATCCGGATATCAGCCGGAATACACGATTGCCTTTATCGCATTTGGATCGGAGGAATATGGAGTTGCGGACACGGTATTTGATGACTGGTGTATTGGAGCGTGGTCGATGGTCAGCAAGAATCATCCGGAATGGGTGGGAAAGGATCTTGCGCATCTGGAGTTTGACAGTATTCGCCCGGATATGGACACCTATTGTCTGAATACAACACCGGAGCTGGATTCGTTTTTCCGAAATTATGTTGAAGAATTTGATGAAACAAAGCTGCCGGAACAGGTGACAAATGGGATTGCATTTATGGAATGGGCAGGCCCATGGTCACAGGATTACAGCTTTACGAGAAGCGGTATTCCGGGAATTGCCTCCAGGCAAAGCTCAACGGATTGGAAAAGATCAGCCTATCATACGCAGTTTGATGATGAGACTGCATGGAATGAAGAAATATTTTCTTTTCACGCAAGGGAATATACGCAATGGCTGTACACCTTGGAGCATGCGGCGATCGTTCCGCTCGATTTCTCAAATATAACGGATATGCTGGCAGAGGGAATGGACACAACGGCCATGAAGGGCATGGAAGTTGAGTCGGAATACAGGGACGCGGTTGAACTGCTTGGAAAGGTTTCTGATGAATATTATACTTCTATTCAGAAGGTAAACATGCTGTATACAGATATTTTGAAAGATAGTGACGCGCAGGAAGAAGAACTTGCGGAATTGAAAAAAGCGATTGACCGGGAACTGGCGGTTGTACTCGAGGTTTATAAAATGATCGAAGATGATTTTGTGGGAATGGACCAGTGGCAGACAGTTGCTTTCCGGGATCAGTATACTGCGGCAAATTATCAGAACCTTTTATCTGCAAAGAAGGCTTTGGAAGAAAAAGACGGGCAGGCCGCTCTGGATGCGCTTGCGGCAATAGACACCACGTATCTGACGTGTTTTAGCAAAGAGGTCTATGAGTATGTTGGAATTACCGGCATCAATGAGGCTGAGCAGTGGGCCGAAGGCAAGGCGGTGACTATGCTGAACACCTATGATACATGGCATGCGATTCAGGACAAGACAGATGCAGGCTCTGAAGATTTTGAAGAGGAGATGGAGATGATAGATGATTTGCTGAAACAGGAGCAGACAATCATGGAAGATGTTCTGGAAAGCGGCAGTGCCATTCTGAATCAGGCTGCTGAGAAGCTGGAGGCTTCGGATATTGCGTCAGTAATCGAGATGGAAGAAAGTATATTGGGAGTATAGACTTTCCTCGACTCTGCGTATTCTTTTCATGCACATTGAAATTATATGCATTATAGAGTAATATATATTTTAAGAAGAAACGGTTTTGCAGAGCTTGGGAACAGGAGGACATATGCTGAAAATTATTTTTGGAGATATCGAAAATTCTATATACCATCCGCCAACATATTTTGACAACCAATATGAGGATGAGTGGATCACAGATCCCTTGTCCGTAGAAATGGTAAGGGACATTGATAAATCCGAGGTGATCAGTGCGCATCTGATCGAAAGCCCGGTGCTGGGGCCCATTTCCCCGAAAGAGATATCCGGTGGGGTAAAGACTCTGATCCTGATGATGTTTGATGATACGGGGAAAATTTTTAACGCGTCGTCCTGCGGGGATAACTGTGCAAAATGGATCGTGGAGATTGGAAAAAGGAAGGATCTGACGATTAATCTGCACCATGTATTGGATTTCAGTTCAGCAGACGAATTTGACGCATTGATGCTGAATACCGGAAGGATGATCCACGGGTATCGTGAGTACTTTTGTGAAGCGATGGATATAAAGGAGCGGTGACAGATGAAGGGGAAATACCATGTCATAGTACAGAATAAACGACTCCGTTACGAATTTGACATCAAGAGAAATATCACGATCATCCGGGGGGACAGCGCCACGGGAAAAACAACGTTGTACTCCATGATCGCGTTAGCGGCCCGGCTTGGAGACAGTTCGGGGGTGGAGGTACAGTGTGAGAAGAAATGCCGCGTACTGGAGGAGCTTGACTGGAAACTGGTATTGCAGAACCTGCATGATCAGATTATTTTTCTGGACGAGGATAACCTGTTTCTGAAAACAACAGACTTTGCTGGGATGGTAAAGGAATCAGATAACTATTTTGTGATCATTACCAGAGAAGATTTAGCGAATCTGCCATATTCCGTGGAGGAAATTTACGGAATACACACGGCCGGGAAGTACCATGATATGAAGCAGGTCTATAATAAATTTTACCATATATATGGAGAAAATCATATTTGAATAGAAATTTCAGGCAGCTTTGGCCGCATTCACGCGATATTGTTCACACCCTTTGAGTGCTCCAGCAACATTCACGCACCAGATGGATCGTCCCCTCCTCCTCTCAGGTCACACCGAGGAGAAGGGGGCTTTTTTCTTGTTCCTGAAAATAAAAAGAAGGAATATGAAACTTTTTTCTATATACATTGGTACATATTTATATGAAAGGACATTATGCAATGCATGGCCGTAGGGCCGTTTTATCAGGCAACAGGAAGGGGGAAGAAGGATGGATGATATGGAAACGATGGAACGTTTAAGAAAAAGAGAACAAAAAGCATTGGAAGAAATCATAAAAAAGTATAATCAGTATGTTTCGATAATTGTATATAAAATTTTGTGCGGATATTCGGCGGAAATAGATATGCAGGGGGTAGTCAACGAGATTTTTTTCCGGCTGTGGGAAAATGCGGACAAGCTCGATATACAGAATTATACGGATCTAAAACCTTATCTGGGAGCGATTGCGAGAAATACCGCGATCAATGAAAAAAATAAAATCGTACAAAATCTGCCTTTGGATGAGCACATTCTGGGCGAGATGAACGATTCCTTTTCAGAAATAGAGAAAAAGCAGATCCTTCAATCTGCTATGGCACAGCTGAGCAAAAAAGATCAGGTTATACTGCTAAAGTTTTATTTCCAGGGCAAAAAGATAAAAGAAATTGCAAAAGAAGAAAATATGCCCTTATCAACAGTTAAAATTAACTTAAAAAGAAGCAGAAGTAAATTGAAAAAAATTTTAGAAGAGGAGGGATTTATCTATGAAGATTAGTTTTTAC
>CAOJHI010000168.1 GCA_948436005.1 uncultured Lachnospiraceae bacterium | reverse complement strand
GTAAAGGAAATTGCACGTGACGCGGCTATGGATGGTAGTCAGTGGAAAGACCTTGCCGGCGATCAGGGTGCAAATCAGTGGGTACGTATGATGCTGCTTGCTACCATGAAGACAAGCGAAAATAATACGACACCGAACAACTGGGGTGATCCGCTTCTGCAGTATCAGTACGGTATGCGCTACGGTGAGGAGCCGGAGTTCGTATATGATACGCTGGTGCTTCCACGTGTTACCAGAGAAATTACGACTGAAGCGAACGGAAGTACAAGAACAAGCAGTGAGTCCTTTATCGAAGCCAAGGCTGGCGAACCGTTTACGCTTTATACACTTCTGTGGAACAACGGAGCAGACGGCATGACAACGGTTCAGGTAAAAGACGGCGAAGAAGTAATTGCAGAAAAGATCATGGCTGTTACCGGCGGAAGCTGGCGTGTGGTGGAAATGACGATTACACTTGACACAGCAGGCGAGCATACGCTTACGGTAGGAGACCTGACAAAAACAATTAATATTGTTGAATAAATCCTTTTGGATAAATCTTACGGAAAGAAACCTTTCTATAGTATTGCTTAAAAATCCTTCTATGAATTGTGAATCCCGGCAGGCATTTTGCTTGCCGGGATTCCTGGTTTATCGCTACAAATCAGAGAGCTGGCAGATATGCGAATAGTGCATTTTGCAGTAAAGCAGTGCGCAATTTTCCGGATAGATGTGCACAATTTTACAAATAGGAAGAGGGCTGACAGGAAGTTTATGCTTGTGGTGTCCATAATTACAAAAGCAGAAAATCAGGATTATGGTAGGCTTATATTGTTGAAATTGGAAAGTAAACCTGTTGCTGCTGCAGGAGGTTTATGAGCTGAGAAATCAACAATTGCACTTCAAAAAAGCAAAGGAAAGAACAGAAAGGAGATTTGTATGAAAAAAGTATTATCCACTGCGTTAGCCCTTATGATGCCGCTTAGCAGCGTGGCAGGTGTATATGCAGCAGAAGCACCAGCGGAAATGGGAGCACCGGCAGAAATGGGAACAGAAGCACCGGGAGAAGAAGCGTCGGGACCTAAGTCAGCAGCAGACGTAATTGACCAGGCCAATGCGACAGCAGATTCTGAGGCAGCAGCAGCGGAGGAGGCATTCCTTCAGCAGGATTGTGCATATTCCGTTGTTGAGGCAGATGAGGCAACCGGACAGGTGAGACTGACTTACATGGATGGCGTTACGGCAATTATTGAGGCAGATGGTTTAAAATTCAAGGATCTGAATAAAAACGGACAGCTTGATGTTTACGAGGACTGGCGTCAGGATACAGATACGCGTGTTGCAGATCTGATCAGCCAGATGAGTGCAGAAGAGGAAGTAGGCCTTCTGTTCTGTGTAAACACACAGCTTGCAGATGCACGTCATATGGTACAGGAGTTTGCATTGACATGTCAGCTGTTTAACCTGAATGGTACACCGATTACGATTACCAATACACTGAATAACCTGCAGGCATGTGCAGAGGCAGAGCGTCTCGGTGTTCCGATGGTATTCACGTCTGACCGTGAGTACAATTCTTTCGGCGGATATATTGATAAGTCACATGAAGGCTTTGGTACGGCAAATGATCCGGAACTGGCATATGAGCTGGCTTCTTACTACGGCAAAGCAATGAGAGCAGTAGGTATCCACGTAACATTCGAGCCGTATGCAAATGAGATCGGTGCACAGTACGGTGAGAATCCGGAACATATCGCAAGCATTGTACATGAGGAAATCCGTGGTCTGGAAGAGAACGGCCTCGCTTCCTGTACGAAGCACTGGATTGGCCGCGGCGGCGATTCTTCTTTCGGAAAAGCACGTTCCGTAGCACAGAACTTTGACAACTGGATGGTTGGCTGGGAAGCAGCTCTGTCAGCAGGTTCTGAATGGGTTATGACAAACTGTGGCGGTACTGGTATCGCAAACACGGTTGACGTTAAATGGGACAAAGAGACAATGAGCTATCTGCGTGATACACTTGGTTTTGACGGCGTTGTTGTTACAGACTGGTGGGCACTGGGCGGCGGCCCGGGCAGCACGGGACGTATGACAGGTATTACGGCAGAGGGCGTTGACCTTGGACAGCAGACAATCGGCTGGCTGTACAACGAGGCAATGGCAAACGGTACAGATATGTTCGGTTCAGGCGGAATGTATCATGATTACTCTGACTGGGAGTCTTCACCGTCCAGCAACTATCCGGATGCGATCATTGATGGTCTGGAGACCGGAGAAGTTGAGAAGGCTAATGTAGATCAGGCAGCAACACGTATTCTGCGCTTCAAATTTAACAAGGGTCTCTTCGAGAATCCGTACTGTGATGTAGCAGCAGCATTAGAGCTTTGTGCAAGTGCTGAGTGGGCAGCAAATCCGACTCCGATTACAAACGACGAAGAGCTGCGCGCTGCACGTAATCCGTATGAAGTTGAGCTGACTGAGAGACTTCAGGCTGAGTCTGCTGTACTTGTAAAGAACAACAATAACGTTCTTCCGCTGAGCAAGGATTCTAAGATTTATATCGAAGGTTCAGCTTCCACAGCACTGGAAGGCTATAAGAAGTATATTGCAGAAGCAGGCGCTACAGTAGTAGAGTCCATGGAAGAAGCAGACGTAGTAGTAGGTGACTACGGAAAGATCGACGATGCTGCTGAGCTGTTCATCGAGGATGCACAGGCTGCAGGAAAACCGATCGTACTGAGCATGAACAATACGAAACCGAACGCATACGCTCTTGAGAATGCAGATGCTGTTCTGTATCTGAGCTACAGCCAGGCAGCAGACCATGGTTCTACAGAGGGTGGTTTCGTTACCGGAACATCTCCGTGGGTTTATGTTGACCTGCTCTTCGGCGACAAAGAGCCGGCAGGAATTATCACAAAAGAAATTGCACGTGATGATGTAAGCGATAACGACCAGTGGAAAGACCTTGCAGGCGATCAGGGCGCATCACCGTATGTACGTCTGATGGTTCAGGCAACAATGGAAGATGATGAGAACCATGCATCACCAAACAACTGGGGCGATCCGCTTGTAACTTACCAGTTTGGTATGCGTTACGGACAGGATCCGGATTTCAAATACTCCTGTCTGATTCTCCCGACCGTACAGATTACAGAAGAAATCGAGCAGGGCTCTTCTACAAGCACACAGACCACGCTTGTAAATGAGACAAAAGCCGGCGAACCGTTTACAGTATACGCACTTCTGCGCAACAACGGTGCAGACGGATTTACCGTAGCACAGATTAAGGCAAACGGAGAAGTAGTTGCTGAGAAGATGATGACAGTAGAAGGCGGAAGCTGGAGAGTTGTTCAGATGGATGTAACTCTGGATGCCGGAGAATACACAATTGAACTTGGCGACCAGGTTAGTACCATTACAATCACAGAATAATGTGTTCCTGTTTCAATGTAATGTAACATCGTAATATTTGCCCGGCAGCACGACATAAGGCTGCCGGGTTTTTAAATAACAGCGGGAGATGAAGAAAGGAAGGGATCGCGTGAAGAAAGTAGTTGTTTGTCTGTTGGCTTTGAATATGGCCATTACGGGTACTGCGGCATTGGCTGCAGAGGAAAAACAGGTGATTGTGACAGTAAATGGAGAAGAAATTCTGCAGGAGGAGCTGGACAACATGGTCAGTACGCTCAGCTCAAGGATGACGCAGTACGGAATTGATGCCACGGATGAGTCCATTGTGGAAGTGATAGAGTCTGCTGCGCTTGAGGAACTGGTGGATGACCGGCTTCTGACGCAGGATATGACAGCACAGGATTGTTATACAATGACAGAAGAAGAGGAAGAAGCAATTGCGGGAGCAGCGCAGGCATCCTGGGAGAACCTGAAGGAGGAATCCGGTTATACGCTTGAGTATATGGAAAACTATTACAGGAATGCGCTGGCGTCAGAAAAATACGAGGAATGGCTGATGAAGGGCGAGCCGGATATCACAGAAAGCGAGATACAGGAAGCCTATGAGCAGCGTGTGGAAGAGAGCAGGGAAATGTATGCGGAGGGCGTGAGCGCATTTGAGACCGCTATGGCAGTTGGCCGTGAGGTATGGTACCGTCCGTCCGGTTATCGGGCGATCCTCCAGATCATGCTGGCAGCACAGGGCGAGGACGATGATGCCAGACTGGCATCCGTGAAAGAAAAGACAGATGATATTTATGACCGGCTGAAGCAGGGGGAAAGCTTTGAAGATCTGATCAGAGAATACGGCGAGGACGCTTCCTTTGAGAATGAAAGCTTTTTTACCACAGGATATCAGGTACACAGAGATTCAATTCTCTGGGAGGACGCTTTTGTGGAGGCAGCGTTTGGCGACGACATGCAGGAAGCAGGGGATTACAGTGAGCCGGTGGTATTTGGCGACCAGGTACATATTCTTTATTATCTGAAGGACGTTCCTGAGGGCGCGGTGGAGCTTTCGGAAGATCTGGCAGAGGCGCTTCGTGGCGAGATTTATGTTGAGAAGGCGAATGTGAAGATGGAGGAACGCCTCGTACAGCTAAAAGAAGCGGCAGAAATTGTTTATACGGAAGAGTAGAAAAGGCTGTGGAAGATGCTTTAAATACAAAAGGCCATGTAGAAAAGCTGCTGTAAATAAAAATACATGGGCGGAAAAAACTGCCGCACAACGAGGATTCTGAATGGGTCAGACCTGTTGTGCGGCAGTTTTTAAAAAGAATTTCCTGTTTATTTAATTCAGTTATACGAGCTTTTCCCCTGTCAGCATTTCATATGCCTGGAGGTATTTGTTGATCGTCTTTTCCACGATCTCCTCCGGGAGCGTCCAGTCATTGTCCGGGTTGGCTTTGAGCCAGTCGCGGGCAAACTGCTTGTCAAAGGAAGGCTGGCCATGGCCCGGCTCATACTCATCTGCTGGCCAGAAACGGGAGCTGTCCGGAGTCAGCATTTCGTCGCCGATGACGATGTTTCCGTCTTCGTCGAGGCCGAACTCAAATTTTGTATCTGCGATGATGATGCCGCGGCTTCTTGCATAGTCTGCGCATTTTTTATAGAGAGCGATCGTACAGTCGCGGAGTTTTGCAGCGTACTCCTCGCCCTTGCCCGGGAAGTATTTTTCAAGATGGGCAATGCTCAGTTCGTAAGAAATATTCTCGTCATGGTCGCCGATTTCAGCCTTTGTGGACGGCGTATAGATCGGCTCCGGCAGCTTATCGGATTCTTTTAACCCTTCCGGTAACTGGATGCCGCATACAGTGCCGTCTTTCTGGTAGCTGGTCCAGCCGCTGCCGGTGATGTAACCGCGGACGATGCACTCGATTGGAAGCATGTTCAGCTTTTTGCACATCATACTGTTGCCGTCAAATTCCGGGGTGCGGAAAAATTCCGGCATATCGTTTACATCTGTGGAAATCATGTGATTTGGAAGAATATCCTTTGTCAGGTCAAACCAGAACCGTGACATCTGTGTCAGAACAGTTCCCTTTTTTGTTACTGCATTTTTCAGGATGACGTCAAAGCAGCTGATACGGTCCGTTGCCACCATGATCAGACTGTCGCCGTTGTCATAAATCTCGCGGACTTTTCCTTCTTTGATAGGCTTCATGTTGTGTACCTCGCTCTAAAATATGATTGGTTTTCAATATCATTTCGTTTTACTATAATAGATAAACAGATTTTTATACAAAAATCAATACCATTTTAAATTTTTGGCAAAATCAGAAAAATTTTGACGGAAAGACTTTCATGTTTTATTGTATTTCCTCGTACTGTTTTTTCAGGATCTGTTCTATTACACAAATCGTATTAAAGTTACAAAATCTTTCTATTTTTACAAAAGAAGGATAAAAATTAGCAAAATACGAAAAATCCCCAGGAATTCTTTCGTTGTTTCGACTAGACCGCCGAGCTAAAATTTTCATAATACATAATATAAAGAAATGGAGGTATTTTAGCTATGAAAAAGAAACTGCGGGTTTCGTCGAAAATGCTTGCTTTCCTGGTTACAGCCAGTTTAACAGCAGGCTGCTTTCCGACAGCATCCCTGGCTTTTGATGGAAGCGAGAGTGTAGAGGCAGCAGAACAAAATGCAGGTATTGATGGTAAACTTTATGTGGGGGCTGCCATTGCACCGATTTCTCCTTTACCGGATATGTTTCCAATTGAGAGAAAAGCATCTACGGATGTAGTTGGTGTGATTGAAGACACACAGGTGAGAGTCATTGCCATAGGGGACGGAACGACCACCAGCCTGATTCTCAGCTTCGAGATGGGGCGCGGCGCTTATGGACCTCAGTATGTGCCTATTCTGGCTGAGCACACGGGAATTGATCCGGATGCCATTTATCTCACTGCAGGGCATATCCATGCTGCACCGGAGATTACGAGTGAGACAAACCTGGAGGGGAACAGCAATCAGGAGCGCTGGGCTGCCTATGTGAAAAACCAGATGCTCAAAGCAGCGGATGAAGCGCTGGCAAATATGCAGCCGGCAGAATATGGAATCAGCAGCACACAGAGCTATGTCAATGTAAATCGGAATGCGAACTTTATTGATGAAGAAGGCAATGCTTACCGTAGTTACGGTTACAATGGAGAAGGCTATACGGATCATACGCTGACTGCTATTGAATTTAAGAGTGTGGAGGACAAGGAGCCGATTGCAATTATTTACAGCCTTCCCATTCACAATATTGTCATGAATGCAAATGAATATTTTGATCCGGCATATGAAGGCATTACGTATGAGGCAGATGAGAAATACGGTGATACGGGTGTCTGCGGCCTGCATCCGGATATCAGTGGACTGGTATCGCTTTATTACGAGGAGAATAACGAGGACGCTGTTGCTCTTTGGCTTTGCGGTGCAGCCGGCGACCAGGGGCCTATTGTGATGAACCAGCTCTGGTCTCCGGATCCGGCGACAGGGGTTCAGGAGGACAAGTATATTGCAGGTGCCAGCGAGGAGATCTGTGAATACCTTGCAAGACTGATGTATTTTGATTTGAATACTGCATTGGATAACATTGATGAGTACAAAACAGAGATGAAGATCGGCTATTCCTACGGAACGACGGATATCCCGCCGGCAGAAGGTTATAGTGATGACACTACTATGGGATTACAGGTATTGCGCCTGAATGATATTGTTCTGGCAGGTACGGTAGGAGAACACTATGCTTCTACCGGAGACTATGTAGAAGCATATTCTCCGTATGAAAATACACTTCTTGTTAACTGCGTATGGAACAGTCATGAGAAGAAGGCATCCTATTATCCGGACGCTGATGCGGCAATCTATGGTTCTGCAAACGGAAAGCCGAAATATGATGCTAAGGTGATGCCGGGAATGCTGTCAAATTTGCTGAACGAGCTGATTTCAAAGTCTGAAACAGACTGGAAGGACAACGGAGATGGTACAGCAACGAACAAGATTGACGGAACGGTAACGATCATTGGCCTGGACGGTGTAGCGGGTACAGAGGACGATAATCAGATCGTTAACCCAGCAGGTAAGATTTTGAAAG
>CAOJHI010000167.1 GCA_948436005.1 uncultured Lachnospiraceae bacterium | reverse complement strand
CATGAATTATTTTTTGATAACGACTACTGGATCTTTGATCCAAATACGGACCCGGTAATCCGGATTTTGCCGGATGCTTATTTTCTTCACTGTGCGGCAGTGATTCTGCTGTTTCTGGCAGTTGGCTGTATTTTGACCGGGGCGCTGTACCGGTTCGCGACAAGAAGGTACCGTCAGGTGCGATATTAATATGGAAAGAATACGCGTAAGAGACCAAGGGGCTCTGTCTTCTTGAACATTAGCAGTTCAATAGAAAAAATGCTCGTAATGAGGAGGCTAATATGAATTTAGAAAAGATTCCACAGTATGAACTTATAAAGCAGGAGCGGATTGAGGATATCAAATCTGACGGTTATCTTCTGCGACACAGAAAGAGTGGAGCCAGGATTCTGGTGTTTGAAAATGAGGATGTGAATAAGGTGTTTCACATTACATTTCGGACCACTCCTGAGGATAGTACAGGAGTTGCGCATATTCTGGAACATAGTGTGTTGTGTGGAAGCAGGCTGTTTCCTGCCAAAGACCCATTTGTGGAGCTGGTGAAGGGATCACTGAATACATTTTTAAATGCAATGACGTATCCGGATAAAACAATGTATCCTGTTGCAAGCTGCAATGAGAAGGATTTCTGTAATCTGATGCACGTATATCTGGATGCTGTTTTTTATCCGAATATATATAAGAAGGAAGAGATTTTCCGGCAGGAGGGCTGGAGCTATCAGCTGGAATCCGAAGAGGAAAAACTTATTTATAATGGCGTTGTGTACAATGAGATGAAGGGCGTTTATTCTTCACCGGAAGAGATTCTGGACGGTGAGGCAATGCATGCGCTGTTTCCGGACTCAACGTACGGTGTGGATTCAGGCGGAGACCCGGATCATATCCCGGAGCTCACCTATGAACAGTTCCTCGATTTTCACAGAAAATATTATCATCCGTCAAACAGCTATATCTATTTATACGGGGATATGGACACGCAGGAACGCCTTACGTGGCTGGATGCGGAATATCTGAGCCATTTTGAATGCAGTCCTGTGGATTCTGCGGTAGAGCTGCAGCAGCCGTTTGAAGAGATGCACACAGTTACCCGGAGCTATTCTGTTTCTGAGACAGATGAGCTGACAGACAGCACATATCTGTCCTACCATGCAGTGGTTGGGACGAGCCTTGATGTTGATTTGTCGAATGCATTTGCAGTGCTCGAGTATGCGCTGTTATCTGCTCCGGGCGCTGAACTGAAACAGGCGCTTCTGGATGCGGGGATTGGCAATGATATCATGAGCTCGTATGAAAGCGGAATTTATCAGCCGTTTTTCAGCATTGTGGCAAAGAATGCGAATGAAGAGGATGCCGAACGTTTTCAGGAGGTGATCCGGAAAACGCTGAATGATCTGTGCGAAAACGGGTTGAATCAGAAAGCGCTGCTGGCGGGAATCAATACCATGGAATTCCGGGCCCGGGAAGCGGATTACGGCAGTTATCCGAAAGGGCTGATCTATGGAATCGATGTGTTTGACAGCTGGCTTTATGATGAAAACAGGCCTTTTGATTATCTGAAGCTGGATGTTTATGGCCGCCTGAAACAAAAGGTGGGAACCGGATGGTTTGAGGAGCTGGTACGGACGTATCTGCTTGAAAATACGCATGCAGCGCTTGTTGTTTTGAAGCCGGAGCGCGGGCTGACGGCGAAAAAGGAGCAGGAGACAGAGGCAAAACTACAGGTATATAGGGAGTCGCTCAGTGGTGAAGAGCTCCAGGATATTATCGAAAGGACTGCAAAGCTGCGTGTATTCCAGGAAACGCCATCAACACCGGAGGAGCTTGCAAAAATTCCGATGCTGACGCGCCAGGATATCGGCAAAGAGGCAACCGGATTCCAGAATACAGAATATAACTGGGAGGGAACAACGGTTCTCCATCACGATGTATTTACGAACGGGATTGCTTATCTGGATCTGCTTTTTGACATCAGCCGGGTGGACGCGGAGGATATTCCATATCTTGGTATATTGAAATCCGTGCTTGGCATGGTGAATACAGAGCATTATACGTACCAGGATCTGAATCACGAGATCAACATGTACACAGGAGGTATCTCAGCCGGGCTGAACGTATATCCTGTTTTGGGTACAGACGGTGAAATACGGGCGTTTGCAGGAATCCGTTCCAGAGTTTTGTATGACAGGATTCCGTATGCGTTTGAGATGTCAGAGGAAATCCTGCTGCATTCCTCGCTGGCCGATGACCGGCGGCTGTATGAGATTCTGGCAAAAATCAAATCCAGGCTTTCCATGCAGCTTTCTTCAAGCGGGCATGCGACGGCAGCAGGCAGGGCACTGTCGTATTTTTCTCAGATCAATGCATTCCAGGATGCGATTTCAGGCATCACATTTTATCAGCTCATCGAAGATCTGGAAGCAAATTTTGAGGAAAAGAAGCAGATGTTAAAAGATAAGCTGCAGCTTCTGATCCGGGAACTTTTTCATAAAGAAGGGCTGTTTGTCAGCGTAACGACAGATGAAAAAGGGCTTGCGCTTCTCCGGGGGCCGCTTGCATCGTTTGTGGCAAAGCTGCCGCATACGGGCCACGGGAAAAAAGAGAATTGTCTTGTTCTGACAAAGAAAAATGAAGGCTTTATGACGCCGGGGCAGGTGCAGTATGTGGCGCGCGGCGGAAACTTTGCCAGAAAAGGATTTGCATATACTGGTTTGCTGCGGATTATGAAGGTGCTGATGAGCTACGATTATCTTTGGACGAATGTCCGCGTAAAAGGCGGGGCGTATGGCTGTATGTGTTCATTCGGGCGTACCGGGGATTCGTATTTTGTATCGTACCGCGACCCGAATCTGCGCGTGACGAATGAAGTATACGAGAAGGTGCCCCAGTATTTGGAGCAGTTTGAGGCAGACGAGCACGAGATGACAAAGTATATTATCGGAACCGTGAGCGAGCTGGATACGCCGCTGACGCCGTCCGTAAAAGGACGCAGATCGCTCAATGCATATTTCAGCAGGCTTACCGTTGAGGATGTGCAGAAAGAGCGGGATGAGATTCTGCGTGCGACGCCGGAACAGATTCGGGCGCTGGCCCCGCTTGTGCGTGCGATTTTGCAGGAGGACGCAATCTGTGTGATCGGAAATGAAGAAAAGATCAGGGCAGAACAGGAGCTGTTCCGGGAGATAAAGATGCTGACAGGTAAAAACGGATGAGGGATAAAATGGAGAATGCAAAATTTAAATCCGGGTTTGTGACATTGATCGGCCGGCCCAATGTGGGAAAGTCCACGCTGATGAATCATCTGATCGGGCAGAAGATTGCGATTACATCGAATAAACCGCAGACGACACGGAACCGGATTCAGACGGTATATACATCAAAAGAAGGGCAGATTGTATTTCTAGACACACCAGGTATTCACAAGGCGAAAAACAAGCTGGGCGAGTATATGGTAAATGTTGCGGAGCGTACGTTAAAAGAAGTGGATGTGGTGCTCTGGCTCGTAGAACCGACGGACTTTATCGGGAAAGGAGAGCAGCATATTGCCCATCAGCTGAAAAAGGCGAATGTTCCGGTTATTCTCATTATGAATAAGATTGATACAGTAGAAAAGAGCCGGATTGAGGGTTTCCTGGATGGGTACCGGAAGCTGTTTGAGGATTCTGAGGATGGACGCCGGACTTACGGTTTTGCAGATATGATACCGGTGTGTGCGCTGCGCGGTGTTGGCGTGGAACGGGTTCTTGCCGCTATTTTCAGGTATCTTCCGTACGGCCCGAAGTATTATGACGACGATACGGTGACAGACCAGCCGCAGCGTCAGATTGCTGCAGAGCTGATACGGGAAAAAGCGCTGCGTTGTCTGGAGGAGGAAATTCCGCACGGGATTGCAGTGTCAATTGAACGGATGCAGGAGCGCGCAGACGGCATGATGATGGATATAGAGGCCACTATCATTTGTGAGAAGGATTCCCATAAGGGCATTGTCATTGGAAAGGGCGGCGCCATGCTGCGCAGGATTGGCTCACAGGCCCGGCATGAGATTGAAAAAATGCTGGAAATGCAGGTAAACCTGCAGCTCTGGGTGAAGGTGAAAAAAGACTGGCGAGACAGTGATTACATGATCAAAAATTTTGGATATGATAAGAAAGAATTATGAGTGAACCACTAAACGTAACCGGTATGGTGCTGAGCGCAGCGCCGTCCGGAGAATACGACCGGAGAACCGTTCTTCTGACCAGGGAGCGCGGGAAAATCACAGCCTTTGCGCGCGGGGCACGGCGCACAAACAGCCCACTGCTGGCAGCGGCGAATCCTTTTGCGTTTGGGACCTTTACCGTTTATGAGGGAAGGAATGCCTATACGCTGATACGCGCCGATGTGTCAAATTATTTTACAGAGGTAAAAGAAGATTTTGAGGCAGCGTGCTATGGCTGTTATTTTATGGAGGTGGCGGAATACTACACGCGGGAGAACCTCGATGGCTCGCAGGTGCTGAACCTGCTGTATGTAACATTGCGTGCGCTGACAAGAAAAATGCCTGACCATGAGCTGATACGCTGTATTTTCGAGATGAAGGCAATGGCGCTCAATGGAGAGTATCCCTATGATATGGTGCAGGAACCATCACTTTCAGAATCTGCGCGGTATGCGCTTGCGTTTGTTCTTCAGGCTCCGCTTCAAAAGCTGTATACCTTTACCTTGACGCCGGAGGTTTTTTCAGAATTTCGCCGTGTACAGGACCGTCTGAATGTACTGCAGATTGACCGGAACTTTAAATCGCTGAAAATACTGAAAGCGATGGTGGATGGGATTGCGTGAATTGTATGACAAAGGACTTGAAACCAGGCAGGTTTGCATGTATAATAAATGGGATTTGTTAGGAGGAGCTACTACAGTGTTTGGGAGAAAATTACCGATAGCGGCAGTGATGGCGGCAGGTGTGATGCTGCTTGGGGGTTGCGAATCGCTTGGGCAGAAATCGTGGACGCCACAGCAGGCGGCGGCCGTGTCCTTGGATGAGGACGGAAAGATCACAGAGATTATTCAGGAAACGCTCGGTGCGGCATATTATGATGCTGCGGAGCTTCAGAATATGATTACGTCTGAAGTGGCGGATTACAATGCAAAGCATGGGGCAGATACCATCAAGGTGGTGTCGTATGAGGCTGCAGACGGTAAGGTCAGCCTGAAAATGGAGTATGCTTCAGCTGCAGATTATGCAGAGTTCAATAATACAGAGTTTTATTATGGCTCTATGATCAATGCGCAGCTGTCGGGATATCTGTTTGATGTCTCATACAAGAGAGTGAGCGGCGGCGTTGTACAGGGAAAGCCGGTGTCCGGTACTGAGGTAATCAAGGGAATGGATAAACAGGTTCTTGTTTTGCGGGCTCCGATGGAAGTGCAGGTACCGGGGGAGATCCTCTATACCAGCACAAACGCAGAGGTGGTGTCAGCGAATGTGGTAAATGCCACAGGACAGCAGGAGAAGGAGGAAGATGCAGGTCTGGTACTTCCTTCAAACGCTGTGTACAGGGCAAAGGACAAGGCGACGTTTGCGGAGACGGCTGCGGCGAACCGTGTTTATATTGTGTTTGACACAGAATAGTATGGTGAGAGCGAGAATGGCCGGGCGGCGAAATGCAGATTGGCCATTCCTGAAAATATAGGTCATGGAAAGGCAGTGGAGGAGAGAATTATGGAAAAGACAATGGAAAAAATTGTGGCGCTTGCGAAAGGCAGAGGTTTCGTGTATCCGGGCTCCGAGATATACGGCGGCCTGGCGAACACCTGGGATTACGGCAATCTTGGCGTTGAACTGAAGAACAACGTGAAAAAGGCTTGGTGGCAGAAATTTATTACTGAAAATCCATACAATGTTGGTGTGGACTGTGCGATTCTGATGAACCCGCAGACCTGGGTGGCTTCCGGCCATCTCGGCGGATTTGCAGATCCGCTGATGGACTGCAGAGAGTGCCATGAGCGTTTCCGTGCCGATAAGGTGATTGAGGACTACTGCCAGGAGAAGGGAATTACCCTGCCAAAGCCGATTGATGCTTTTTCTCAGGAAGAGATGAAGAATTTTATCGAGGAAAACAACATTCCGTGTCCGAGCTGCGGCAAACACAATTTTACAGATATCCGTCAGTTCAATCTGATGTTTAAGACGTTCCAGGGTGTTACGGAGGATGCAAAAAATACCGTATACCTTCGTCCTGAGACCGCACAGGGTATTTTCGTAAACTTTAAAAATGTACAGAGAACTTCCAGAAAGAAGCTTCCGTTCGGTATCGGCCAGATCGGAAAATCTTTCCGTAATGAGATCACTCCGGGTAACTTTACGTTCCGTACAAGAGAGTTTGAACAGATGGAGCTGGAGTTCTTCTGTGTTCCGGGCACGGATCTTGACTGGTTCCAGTACTGGAGAGGTTTCTGCTTTGACTGGCTGAAGAAGCTGGGCATGGGCGAGGATGAGCTGCGCCTGCGCGACCACGATCCGGAAGAGCTTTGCTTCTACAGCAAGGGTACAACGGACATTGAGTTCCTGTTCCCGTTTGGCTGGGGCGAGCTGTGGGGAATTGCAGACCGTACCGACTATGACCTGACCCAGCATCAGAATGTATCCGGTGAGGATATGTCGTATTTTGATGATGAGAGAAAAGAAAAGTATGTTCCATACGTAATCGAACCGTCACTTGGCGCAGACCGTGTCGTTCTGGCATTCCTGTGCAGCGCTTATGACGAGGAAGAGCTTGAGGGCGGCGATGTGCGTACTGTCCTTCATTTCCATCCGGCTCTTGCACCGGTAAAGGTTGGCGTGCTTCCGCTTTCCAAGAAGCTGAACGAGGGCGCTGAGAAGGTATATGCGATGCTTTCCAAGTATTATAACTGTGAGTTTGATGACAGAGGAAACATCGGCAAGCGCTACAGAAGACAGGACGAAATCGGTACACCGTTCTGCGTAACCTATGATTTCGATTCAGAGGAAGACGGCGCAGTGACCGTACGTGACCGCGATACGATGGCACAGGAGCGTGTGAAGATCGAAGATCTGAAAGCATATTTCGAGAAGAAATTCGAGTGGTAATTGTAAGAAGTAACATTTTACAGACTTTGCAGTAAATACAGAGTCCGGTGTGAACAGTAATGTTAAATTTGTGGTTTAGTCTTGCGGGTATCAGGAAATTTTGATATAATCCGCTAGGATGTAGTTATGGCCAGTAATTGACAGCTGCGGCGTTTTATGGCAGCTGTAGTTACCAATATTTAGGAGGATGAAAAAATGAGTGAATTAAAAGGTGCAATGATCATTGGACAGTCCGGTGGACCTTCTTCAGTAATCAATGCCAGCTGCTATGGTGCAATCAAGGCTGGTCTTGATTCTGACGTGATCACGAAAGTTTATGGCGCAGCAAACGGTATCGTTGGTGTGCTGACAGACAAGCTGTATGTAATGGATGAGGAAGATCCGGAAGAGCTTGCTATCATGAGATACACACCGTCATCCGCGCTTGGTTCCTGCCGTTACAAAATTGCAGACCCGGATGTAGAT
>CAOJHI010000166.1 GCA_948436005.1 uncultured Lachnospiraceae bacterium | reverse complement strand
ACGCGACCGTGACCCATTCGCCTGGATTGATCGTACTTTTTTTCTGTATTTCGTATCTCATCTTTCTCACCTCCAGAAAACTTTCCCAATAATGGCCGTTTCAGTTTTAAGGTTCCAGCGCTACATGCAAATATCCATCTTCCACGTACACTTTAACAATGTTCCTGTTGCTTAGTTCGTCACAGCGGTCAATAAAAAAATCTGCCGATCTCCTTGTCTCAAACCACACGCCACACACTGGCACGCCAACATACAAAAAGGTGCCGTCTTCCAATACATTCAAAAAATCAATTAACTTCATACTTTCCTCTCTTTCTCCCTGCCGGGTTGTCTTATTTACTTATCCTGCTTTCTCTTCAAGGAAATACTCAATGCTTACGCCGAAGTAGTCGGCAAGAATCTTGAGCTTGTCAACTTTTGGTTTACTTCTACCGTTTTTCCAGTCTGTAAAAGTATTAGCTGAAATACCAGTATCTTTAGAAACTCTATATGCAGTCATGCCATTGCGCTGCAAAAGAGCAACAAACTTCTCGTACAAATTTTCACCTCCATTTTTCATATCAATTTCATAAATAAACATTGATTTTAGTTCGGAAATGTGATATAGTTCAATTACCACATTAAACATTCACATTTCCGAATTAATTATGAAAATCATTTTAATATGGTTTTGTATTTATGATTTCATAATCATGATGATACTTTATCATGGTTTTCATAAATAGTCAAGCCTTTTATTTATGATTTCATAAATATTTTAAGAGGTATTTTTATGTATGAAATATTTGTGAAACTACTAGAAAAATATGGTGTAACAGCCTACAAAGTATCAAAAGCAACTGGGATAGGGGGTTCTACTTTTACAGACTGGAAAAACGGTAGAAGTGTGCCAAAACAGGACAAGCTTCAAAAAATTGCTGATTATTTCGGCGTAACAATCGAATACCTTATGACCGGTAATGAGTCCCAGCAGGAATATTATCTAAACGAAGAAACTGCAAAGCAGGCTCAGGAAATGTACGAAGATTCCGATATGCGTACTTTATTCGACATGAAAAGAAAGATGCCGGCTGATAGATTTGCTGCGCATGTAAAATTCATGAAGGAGCTGTATGAAAAAGAAAATCCGTCAGAATAGAGGTGATTTTATTGGTTGATTACATAAACGTTCAGATTATAGATATGGATGTTATGATACCAGAGCAAATAACCCAAAATCCGGATGGTGGGTATACTATATTTTTAAACGCCCGTCATACGCAAAAAAATAGAGCTTTAGCATATAAACATGCCCTAGAACATATAGAGCATGGGGATTTTGATTTAGACTGTGGAAATGTTCAGGAAATCGAAGCTGTTGCTCATGAAATAATCAAACCAGCACAAGCTCAACCAGAGCCGGCAATACCTCAGTCCACGAATACGGTTAAAACTCAAAAACGGAAAAAACGCAGGCAGCGCAAGCCACAGGATCGGTATCCGCTATATGATCGAGCCGAATTCCTGGCTGAACATTTTGATTTATTTGCACTAGCTGAACATCAGTATTTGTATGGAAGAGATTTATAATGGAGGGATAAATAATGGGATTGCGAGACATGTTGAATGCCGGAAAAATACGAAAAGAGAACGAAGGGCTGAAAGAAATGTTAAGCCCGGAATTACAAGAGGCGGCTGACATTAACAAATATATTATCGATTTAGAGGCTAAACGCGATAAATTGGAAAAACAGTTATCCTCTCTTGAAATATCTATTAAAGAAAAAAAGAAAGAAGCAATCTTTTTCGATGATGCGATTATTTATCAGGATTTTGGGTTATATGCGCCACGCTATAATTTTATTGCCGCTGAAGAATATAAAATACAACTGGAAAATCTAAGGTCCAAACAAAAACAAATGATAAAATCAGATTCCGCAATATCTGGAGCCAAAAACTGGACAGTTGATGGTAGCAAGTCAAAAGGTGAAAAAATGGTTAACGATATGAAAAAATTATTTCTTCGCGCTTTTAATAGTGATTGCGAAGATGTTATTACTAGAGTTAAATACAATAATTTTGACATGTCTGTTAAAAAAATACGACAATCAGCAGAATCCATTGAGAAGCTTGGAAAAACAATGGGGCTGCAAATAAATTCCAAATACATAAATTCGAAAATCGAAGAGCTTCATTTGGCGTTTGAGTATCAACTAAAGAAGCAGGAAGAAAAGGAAGCTCAAAAAATCGCGCGTGCAGAAATGCGCGAAGCAGCGAAACTCCAGCGTGAAATTGAAGAACAACGAAAGAAGTTTGAGAAAGAACAAACGCATTACCAGACTGCTTATGAAAAACTTATTTCTCAATTGTCTTCTGATCCGGATAATAACGAGCTGCTAAAAAAGAAATCGGACTTAGAGAATAGACTCTCTGACATAGATCATGCACTTACCGACATTGATTATCGTCAGGCGAATATGAAAGCCGGTTACGTATACATAATTTCAAACATTGGAGCATTTGGTGAGAACGTATACAAAATAGGAATGACACGCCGACTCGATCCGCAAGATCGTATTGACGAGCTTGGAGACGCTTCTGTACCATTTAAATTCGATGTTCACGCTATGATATTCTCAGATGATGCGCCTGCCCTCGAAGCAGCACTGCACAAAGCATTCGAATCTAAAAAGCTTAATATGGTAAATCAAAGAAGAGAATTCTTCCGGGTAACACTTGAAGAAATAAAAGAAGTTGTTCGAGAAAATTTTGATAAAACAGTAGAGTTTATAGATGTTGCTGACGCGGAACAATATCGGGTAAGCGAAAAAATGCGTGCATCGCTTACGGATTTTTGATTTTATATCTTGTAATATATAAAAACCGCCCCTGCGCCAACAGGAACGGCTTTACATAGATAACTATACAGGTTTCGGAACCGTATAATCATCCCCAAACAAGAAGATTATACCACAATCATCCGACACCTGTACAGGTGTTATTTTTATACTCTTTTTTAAACACAGGAGGAACACGTCATGCCGAAAAGGAAAAAATACCCCCGTCTCCCGAACTCATACGGCTCGATCCGGTATCTCGGTTCCGGGCGCCGGAACCCGTACGCAGTACATCCACCGTCAAAGCTCGCAGACGACCTGGGCGATTACGAACGTCCAAAGGCGATCTGCTATGTCGATGACTGGTATGTCGGTTTCGCTGTATTAAACGCCTATCACGCCGGTACATATCAGGCTGGAGATGAGCTCAAATTCAAGCAGTACAAGCCGCTGGATGATAGGGAGCTGAACGACTTCTGTACCAGAATACTCTCCGACTACGTGGCGCACTCTCATACGGAAAATGTGCGTGCAGAAAAGGAAAAATCTTTTGCCCAGGTCTATGAGTTGTGGTACGAATGGAAATACGGCCAAAATGCAAAAAAGAAACTCTCGAAACAGTCCCAGGACAGCACCAGAGCCGCATTTAAGAACTGTTCTGCCCTTCATGATAAAATATTCCGGGATCTGCGCCATAAAGACCTACAGGACTGCATCGACGCGTGTCCATTGAAAAGTGCAAGTATCGAAAACATGATATCTTTGATAAAGCAAATGTACAAATACGCAGCTTTGTATGAACTTGCCGACCAAAATTATTCTACTGCACTTTCCTTCCCTGAAAATGACGATGAACACGGAACCCCATTTTACGATGACGATCTAAAAATACTGTGGAAACATAAGGATGACCCAACAGTGGAATTTATACTGATTATGTGCTATTCCGGATTTCGCATTTCAGCATACAAAAAAATGGAAGTCAATACTACAGACTGGTATTTTAAAGGCGGTGTCAAAACTGCTGCCGGAAAAGATCGTACCGTTCCCATCCACACCAGTATACGCCCGCTCGTACAGAAACGTTTAAAACGTGACGGTTCCATATTCAGTATCTCAATAAGGAAATTCCGTGAGAACATGTATAACAGCCTTGACCTTTTAAAAATCCAAAAGCACACCCCGCACGACTGCCGCCATACATTTAGCCGGCTATGTGAAAAATACGGTGTAACTGAAAACGATCGAAAGCGAATGATGGGCCACAGCTTCGGTGCAGATATTACAAACGGCATTTATGGACACCGTACGCTTGAAGAACTTCGAGAAGAAATTGAGAAAATAAAAGTGTGACTATCTTGTGTCTAGTAATTCCGATTTTTAGTATTTTTTACATGCTTATTCAAGTGGTCAAAAATGCCGGAAACCAGCATAAATACGGCATTTTCCCGCATATATGCTGGGTTTATGTACGGCACTTAAATTTAAATAAATCTTAAAAGCATATGCGCTCTTTTCCGGTATATTTTCACAGTATAAAATAAAAAGGGCGGTTGCCCGCCCTTAAAATTGTTCTTAAAAAAATATTTTCCGTATGTAATTGCTGTCATAACTGTTTTTTCACCACTGCATACTCATCCCCGTTCTTGTAATACGGACAGCTGTAATGACTGTCTGAGAGAAAACGTACAAGCTCATCCTCATCCATATTAATATCGCACATATAGCTCTCATAATCCTCATCATACCCGTAATATGCACAAGTCTCACAATTTGACACTCCCGCCCGCTCCTGCCCTTTTCCCATAACAACCTCCTTTCTTTCATCCCTTTTACTGCTTTTTTGTATATACAAAAAAACCTTCCAAGAAAGCCAGCCCCCTGATAACAGCTACAAAATAAGGGGTGACTTCTTTGTCCGGAACCCCGTTTTTGTAGCTGTTATCAGGGGGCGTCCTCCCTCTCTTAAAGCCCGTACAGCTCCGTATATTTCTTGGTAAGATAGTCCGTATATACCGTTGGCTCAAAGATTCCGCAAGCATTCTTCACAATTTCTCCCGGCTCCATCATACACCCGTACTGATGAATTTTTTCTTTCAGCCACGCTGATACCGCAGACAGATCTCCGCGGGATACCGGCCCCCAGACATCAATTTCGCGTTCCATGTTCAGCAGCATCTGCGCGCCATAGGCGCTTCCCAGCGCATACGACGGAAAATAGCCAAAAGAACCGCCGGACCAATGGCTGTCCTGCAAACAGCCGCGCCTGTCATCCGGCACATCAATACCAAGGTACTCCTTATACAGCCGATTCCATACCTGCGGCACATCCTTTGCCTCCAGGCTTCCGTCAATCAGCTGTTTTTCAATCTCATAGCGAATCATGACATGGAGGCTGTAAGTCAGTTCATCTGCCTCCGTACGAATCAGCGACGGCTCCACACGGTTCACGGCACGGTACATCTGCTCTGCCGTCACATCGGAAAGCTGCTCCGGGAAAAATTCCTGCATTTTCGGGAAAATTGCTTCCACAAAAGCTCTGGAACGTCCGATCACATTTTCATAAAACCTGGACTGGCTTTCGTGCACGCCCATCGATACGCCTCCGGCCAGGCACGTATACTGCAGGTCATCCCGGACACCGAGCTCATATTTTGCATGGCCTCCCTCATGAATCACAGAATACATGGATTCTGCCACACTGTCTTCCTTATAATTTGTCGTAATCCGCACGTCCTTGTTGTTAAAATCAAGTGTAAACGGATGCTCTGTCTCACCGATCGTACAGTGGCCGCGGTCCAGCCCCATGACTTCCATGAGATAATCCGAAAATCTCCGCTGCGCTTCTACCGGATAATGGCGATGCAAAAAACCGTCATCTATCTGCTGTGCCTCCTGGATCTTATGAATCAGAGGCACCAGACGCTCTTTGATCACAGTAAAAAAGTGGTCCAGATATTCCATATCCGCTCCGCGCTCAAATTCATCCAAAAGCACATTGTACGGTTTCTCCGAAGGATTATAATATCCCGCAAACTTCCGGTTAAACGCCACAAGCCGCTCCAGCACTGGACGAAACAGCTCAAAATCATCTGTCTCCTTCGCTCTGTGCCACACATCGCTCGCCTCATTCGTCAGCATCGCATACTCCATATATTCCTCTGCCGGAACCTTCTCAAGCCTCTGATAATCACGCCACAGCACCTCCACCTGGCGCTTTTCCAGCTCTCCAAGCTCTTCCAGGTGTTCCCGCAGAAAAGCAAGCAGCTCTCCCGTCTCCTTCCCCGCTGCCAGCTTCTGCCTCTCCCCGGCCAAAATCCCGAGCGCAACCCCGCGCCCCTCAGCCGTATTCCTCGGTGCCACTGTCACGCTGTCCAAAAACAGCGAAGAATCCGCACATCTGTACGCATACAATTTCTTCTGAAGTAGCTCCAGCTCTTCCAAAGCTTCTCTAATCTCCATCCTTGTTCCTCCCTCACTTACAAATATACTCTGTTTCAAACTTTTTTCATAATCAGCCCAAGGCCGGATATCCAAAATAAGGGGTGACTTCTTTGCCGGAACCCTGTTTTTGTATATCCGGCCTTGGGCGTCCCCTTTTTCAAAGCTGTTCTCAATCACCTGTCTTTTTCAGATAACAGAACCCATACGCCGGAATATCGACTCCTGCTGCCTTCCGTTCTCTCCCGGAAATCAGATCTACATACGTGCCATCCGTTTCATTAATCCAGGCCGTCTTATCATGCTCGCTGAAATTAAAGAGCCCAATAACCTTCTCACCCTCAAAACAGCGGCCTATACCAAGCACTTCCTTTTCCCATGTTTCAATAGTCCACACATCCGCATTCGTCATAAAGGCCTTTTCTTCTGTACGAATCTGCTCCAATCGGCGCAGCCCTGCAAAAATCCGCTCCTGGACACTGCCCGGTATATCTATATTTTTCACCAGTTCCCAGTTCATGGCGCCGCGGTGCAGATACCGCGAATCCGCAGCTTTCTCTGGATTTTCCTTATACGTATAATCATTCACCTGTCCGATCTCATCCCCGCTGTAAAGCACCGGAATTCCGGATTGCATAAACATATACGCATGCAGCATGAGATCCAGGCGGATTGCAGAATCCATCATCTCCTCATTCTGCTCAAAACCTGCGCGCTCCACACCACACATGGACGCCGTTGTTCCGCAGAACCTTGCATCGCCGGTTATCAGATCTTCATTGTACAGCTCTCCCCGGCTGTTGCTGCTGCCTGCATAGCCGCGGAAATAATCATTCAGATATTTCTTATGGGAAACCTCCCCTAAGCCCTCCTGCAAAAGCGCTTTGTAATCCAGTCCCCAGCCAATGTCATCATGGCAGCGCAGATAATTCAGAAATACATAATCTTTGGGCAGAGCACTCACAATATCCAGCTGCTTTTTCAAAAGGCGTACATCCCTTGTCGCTACTGTGTGCCACGTGGTTGCCATTGTCGTTACATTATAGAGCATATGGCACTCCGGCTTCTCCACAGTCCCAAAATACGGAACCACCTTCTCCGGCTCCATTACGACCTCACCAAGAAGCAGAATCCCGGGACAGACGATTTCACTGATCATACGCATCATACGCACAATTGTATGGACCTGCAAAAGATTCCTGCACTGCGTCCCCAGTTCCTTCCAGATATAGGGCACTGCGTCAATCCTGATAATGTCAATTCCCTTATTGGCCAGAAACAGAAAATTGTACATCATTTCATTAAAAACTCTGGGGTTTTTATAATTCAAATCCCACT
>CAOJHI010000165.1 GCA_948436005.1 uncultured Lachnospiraceae bacterium | reverse complement strand
ATTGCAGGAATCCAAAGCCTTACTTTGGAGAGTATGCGCTGAAAGATACTGCTTTTGAAATACGTAGGCTGCGCAGCAACGGTGTCTGCGTACTTGGCGTATTTACCGGGAAGGAAAAAGATCTGATGGCTGAAAAAAAGATTTTCGGCAGAGATTTTGCTTATATCCGGAACATAGAGAATTTTTCCAGAGTTGTGGGTCAATATCTGAGAAAAGTGTTGGAGGGAGACAGCGCCAATTTCTGATAATGGACTGGAAAGAAACCTCTTGCATGATGCGTATATTTGGTATAGAATGGATGAAATGTGTACAGTATGTAGTTATAAGGAGGTGCCGATATGGCAGAAAAATCGTGCAGTAATTCAAGCTGCAGTAAAGAAAGCTGTGAAGGCTGTCCGAGCGCAAAGCAGCCGCAGAGCTTTTTAGAGGAATTAAACAGCTATTCGGAAGTAAAGCATGTAATAGGAGTCGTCAGCGGAAAGGGCGGTGTGGGAAAATCCATGGCAACAGCCTCTCTGGCTAATTTACTGGCTTCTAAAGGGTACCGTGTGGGAATTATGGATGCTGATATCACGGGGCCGTCGATTCCGAGAATGTATGGCCTGGCCGGTCCGGCTGAAGCAGGAGAAGAGGGGATTTATCCGGTTTTGACTGACAATGATATTAAAGTAATGTCAATCAACCTGCTGATGCCTGATCCGGAAACGCCTGTTATCTGGCGTGGCCCGGTGCTGGCTAATATGGTGAAACAGTTCTGGAAGGATGTGATCTGGGGGGAGCTTGACTATTTGCTTGTGGACATGCCGCCCGGAACAGGAGATGTGCCGCTCACGGTATTTCAGTCACTTCCGGTAGACGGGATCGTAATTGTTACTTCACCGCAGGATCTTGTTAAAATGATTGTCAAAAAGGCCTATAATATGGCTGCCACAATGAAAATTCCGGTGCTCGGTATAATTGAAAATTACAGTTACCTGAAATGTCCGGATTGTGGAAAAGAGATTTCTGTATTTGGGAAGAGCCGTATTGATGAGGTATCGAAGGAATTGCAGGTAGCGGTGCTCGGAAAAATGCCGATTGACCCCAAGCTTACTGAGTTGTCAGATGCAGGTCAGTTTGCGCAGGCAGCCAATCCGTACCTGGACAGCGCTTTTGCCGCGCTGCAGCTTCTGGATGTGAAAGCAAAAGGCTGTACAGATAACTAAAGGCAGAACTATAAAGAAGTAACAATATAATATACAATGAAAATGTAAGATAAATTGCAAGAAAACAGAAATGAAAAAGTAAATAAAAAAGGATATGCAAAAGAAAAGGGAGAGAGAAGTATGGAAAAAGTAACGGGAAGAAAGCTGATTCTTGGTATCCAGCATGTGCTTGCAATGTTTGGCGCAACGGTTCTTGTACCGGCACTGACTGGGTTGAACACATCAATCACACTGTTTTGCGCTGGAATCGGGACACTGCTCTTTCATTTGGTGACAAAGCGCAAGGTACCGGTATTC
Organism: uncultured Lachnospiraceae bacterium; assembly: GCA_948436005.1. Lineage (GTDB taxonomy): Bacteria > Bacillota > Clostridia > Lachnospirales > Lachnospiraceae > Choladousia. Next base: position 6,151 of record CAOJHI010000165.1, on the reverse strand, counting down.
CTTGGTTCAAGTTTTGCTTTTATGGGTGGAATTATGGCAGTGCTTGGCAAGTCGCGTGCGGGAGATTCAGATTATATTGAAAAGCTGGCAGCAGTGAAGGGCGCTCTGATTGTTGCAGGCCTTGTGTATGTTGTTTTTGCCCTTATTATTAAACTGGTGGGATATGAGAAGGTAAATAAGGTCCTTCCGCCGATTGTTACTGGACCGGTCATTATCGTCATCGGGCTTCGACTGAGCGGTTCGGCAATCAACAATGCATTTTATGTAGACGGTACGTTTGATATGAAGGCAGTATTTGTTACCGTTTGTGTACTTCTGACTGTTGTACTGGTTTCTATTTTTGCAAAAGGAATTTTCAATCTGATGCCAATTCTGTTTGCAATTATTGTTGGTTATGTAATCAGTTATTTTATGGGATTTTGTGATTTTTCATCAGTCGGAAGTGCTTCTTTCTTTTCGTTCATGGATAAAAGTATTATGGAACAGCTGACCTGTATGCCGGTATTCCGGGCAGATGCAGTTCTGGCGATTGCACCGATTGCGCTTGTCACAATGGTGGAACATGTTGGCGATATCACAACAAACAGTGCCGTTACAGGGCAGAATTTTATGGTAGATCCGGGTGTGCACAGGACACTTCTCGGAGACGGTCTTGCGACAGCACTTGCAGGTCTGCTTGGAGGACCGGCGAATACGACGTACGGTGAAAATACAGGCGTTCTTGCAGTAACGAAGAATTATGATCCTTCTATTATCCGTATTGCTGCGTTCTTTGCTATCTTACTTGGAATTTTCGGCAAGGTTGGCGCTGTGATTACGAGCATTCCTGGTCCGGTTATCGGTGGTATCAGTATTGTACTGTATGGTATGATTTCTTCCGTAGGTGTCAGAATTCTGGTAAATGAGAGATTGAATTTCGGGAACAGCCGTAATCTTATGATTGCTGCAATTGTGCTTGTTCTTGGTATCGGATGTGACAGCATTCCGGTGACTGGAACAGTGACAATTTCCGGTCTGGCTCTGGCCGCCGTTGTGGGAATTGTTCTTGCACTTGTGCTTCCGGAGGGAGAAGATTCTGTACTGAAAGATTGATTTGCTGAATATCAGGCGAAATTCAGGCAACACTTCCAATAGGATGGGAGGGTTGCCTGATTATGTTTAAAGTAGTGAAAAAGTCAGTCAAAAGGCTGAGTGCGGGTTGCAGGGAGTTTGGCAGGAACTGGGGAAGGACGCTGATTTTAGTGGCTGTATTTGCAGTTATTCTGAATACCGGTACAGCATTTGCATACAGGAACGTTTTGCAGCATGGGATTGCAGAAGAAGTACTGCGTTTTCATGTACTTGCAAACAGCGACAGTGAAGAAGACCAGAAGGTCAAATATATGGTTCGGGATGCAGTCCTGCAGTGGATGCAGCAGGTAAAAGAAAGCGGCTACGGAGAGACAGATTCTGGACAACACCTTACAGAAAAAGAGAAAACAGAACGTTTTCTGGCATCACATCTCAGTGAATTGACAGAGACTGCAAACCGGGTGTTACAGGAACAGGGGATATCTTATACCGCAAAAGCCTCCCTGGAAGAATGTTATTTTCCGGATCGGACATATGGTGACTGTACATTTCCGGCCGGCTGGTATGAGGCTTTGCGTATTCAGCTTGGTGAGGCAAAGGGGCATAACTGGTGGTGTGTTCTTTATCCGAATCTTTGTTTTTCAGACTGCCTCCATGCAGTGGTAGAGAAGAGTAGTAAGGAGGAACTGAAAGAAGTATTGACAGCGGAAGAATACGAGAGTTTACTTCATCAGCCGGGAAAATGGAAAATTTCCTTCCGCTGGTTTTGAATTCTCTTTAAGTGTAAAGACAAATATCAAAAAATAACAAAAACAAAGGAGAAACGCATATGGAATTATTAGAAGTAATGCAGAGACGGCGCAGCGTCAGGATGTATACGAAAGAGCAGGTGCCGGAGGAAAAGCTGAACCAGATTTTGCAGGCAGGCCTGCTGTCTGCATCGGGAAAAGGAGTTCGGCCATGGGAATTTATTGTCGTCAGAAAGAAGGAGACGTTAAAAAAGATGGCAGGAAGCAGAGCAGCAGGTGCCCAAATGCTTGAGACGGCGGACTGTGCCATTGTTGTTCTCGCTGATGCGGAGAAAACGGACGTGTGGACGGAAGATTGCAGCATTGCAATGGCAAATATGCATCTCATGGCAGACTATCTCGGGGTGGGAAGCTGCTGGATTCAGGGAAGAAAGAGGGAGGCATCTGATGGGAGGAGTACGGAAGAGTATTTGAGAGAGCTTCTGAATTTTCCGGAAAACTTCAAACTTGAGGCAATTTTGTCGCTTGGTATGCCGCGCGTGCATCCGAAGATGCGCATGCTGGACGAGATACCGATGGAAAAGATCCACAGAGAAGTATTTTAACTGGAAAGTAAATTTACAGCTGCGCTGATGAACGTGTTTCCACAGAAACGGTGTACGAAAAGGGATACGATATATTTTAGTTTTAGAATGATATATTTTAGTTTTATTAGTACCAGAGTGTGTAACTGATGAAAAGGAATTATGTAATAAAATAATGAAAAAGAGAGACCGTTTCAAAGTTTGTGTAAACTAAAAAACGAGGCTGTCCTGAAGACGTATAATTGTTTACGTCAATCAGGGACAGCCTTTTGTATATTTTACTGTTTATTTTTGAAACTTGCTCTTTTACGCAACGTTGGGTCAAGAATTTTTTTGCGGATTCGGAGGCTTTTTGGAGTCACCTCGAGAAGCTCATCCGTATCAATGAATTCAAGCGCCTGTTCCAGGCTCAGAATTTTAGGCGGGGTCAGTTTCAGCGCTTCATCGGAACCAGAGGCACGGGTGTTCGTCAGATGTTTTGTCTTGCAGACATTGAGCTCAATGTCTTCCGGTTTTGCACTCTGTCCAATGACCATTCCGGAATAGACTTTCTCACCTGCACCGATAAAAAGTGTGCCGCGCTCCTGGGCATTGAAGAGACCGTAAGCAACAGATTCGCCGCTTTCAAACGCAATCAGAGACCCCTGGCTGCGGTAAGTCAGGTCTCCCTTGTAAGGGCCGTAACCGTCAAAAATAGTGTTGATCACACCATTTCCTTTTGTATCGGTCAAAAACTCTCCGCGGTAGCCGATGAGGCCGCGGGAAGGAATGGAGAACTCAAGACGGGAACTGCCGCCCTGTCCGATGCTCATTCCCTGCAGTTCCCCTTTTCGCAGGCTGAGTTTTTGGATTACACTTCCTGAGAACTCTTCAGGAACATCAATATAGGCAAGCTCCATGGGCTCCATTTTTTTGCCCCGGGCATCTGTCTTGTAGATTACTTCCGCTTTGCTGACTGCGAACTCGTATCCTTCCCGGCGCATGGTTTCAATCAGGATGGAAAGATGCAGCTCGCCGCGGCCGGAAACCTTGAAGGTATCAGTATCAGCGGTATCTTCCACGCGGAGACTCACATCTGTATTGAGCTCCCGCAGGAGACGGTCCCGGATGTGGCGTGATGTGACATATTTGCCTTCCTGTCCGGCAAGAGGACTGTCGTTAACCACAAAATTCATCGAAATCGTCGGTTCGGAAATTTTCTGGAATGGAATGGCTTCCGGAGAGTCAGCAGCACAGATGGTATCGCCGATATGCAGGTCAGCAATGCCGGAAAGGGCTACAATGGAACCGATTGTAGCTGACCGAACCTCCACTTTATTGAGACCATCGAATTCGTAAAGCTTACTGATTTTTACCTTCTGTTTTTTGTCCGGATCGTGATGGTTGACAAGGATAACTTCCTGATTGACGGAAATGGTACCACGGTCTACTTTGCCGACACCGATACGGCCGACATATTCATTGTAGTCGATTGTGCTGACCAGCATCTGGGTCGGGCCATTTTCATCGCCTTCGGGAGCCGGGATATAGTTCAGAATGGTTTCAAACAGCGGGCTCATGTTCGTTGACGTATCTTCCGGGTCCAGCATGGCATAGCCGCCCTTTGCAGAGGCGTAAACGAAAGGACAGTCAAGCTGCTCGTCAGATGCGTCCAGATCAAGGAAAAGTTCCAGGACTTCGTCTACCACTTCAGCTGGCCGTGCTTCCGGACGGTCAATTTTATTGATGCAGACAATAACCGGAAGATTCAGTTCCAATGCCTTTTGGAGAACAAATTTCGTCTGCGGCATAGCGCCCTCAAATGCATCTACGACGAGTATTACGCCATTTACCATTTTGAGAACTCGTTCAACCTCACCGCCAAAATCGGCATGGCCCGGGGTATCAATGATATTAATTTTTGTGTTTTTGTAAAAAACAGCAGTGTTTTTGGAAAGAATCGTAATGCCCCGCTCACGTTCCAGGTCATTGGAATCCATGACGCGCTCGGCAACCTCCTGGTTTTCACGAAATACACCGCTCTGTTTGAGTAATTCATCTACAAGTGTTGTTTTGCCATGATCGACATGTGCGATGATGGCGATGTTTCTTACATCTTCTCTTACCATACAAATCTCTCTCTTCTTATTTATAAATACCGTGATTCTCTCTTGCTTGGCGTGTTTCTTTTATGCAGGAGTACGGTGTTTCTAAAGGAACCTTTCCTGTATTCACCCGATTTAGTTTATCACAATTTTTTCAGATTACAAGTAGAGGAACGTATTTTTTCAGGAACGCAGGAGAAAAAAATTCCAAAATTAAGAAAAGAATGGTTCTAAACCGAGGGGACAGCGAATAAGTATGAATAGTATAGAATACAAGAAGAGATACTTCGTATGAAGGGAGAACAGAGATTTATGACAGATAAGATTATTGAAAACAATCAGGTGTCCATCATGGGAAAAATAATTTCCGGGTTTACGTTCAGCCATGAGGTATTCGGAGAAGGGTTTTATATGGTGGATATTTCCGTTCAGAGACTGAGCGAATCAGCGGATGTTATTCCGGTTATGATTTCAGAACGGTTGATTGATGTTACACAGGATTATGAGGGAGAGTACATACAAATTTTTGGACAGTTCCGCTCATACAACAGACATGAAGAGAAAAAGAACAGGCTTGTACTTTCCGTGTTCGCACGGGAGGTTTGCTTTGTAGAGGAAGAATGTGACAAGGTTAAGAGCAATCAGATCTTTTTGGATGGATATATCTGTAAGATGCCGGTTTACCGACGGACGCCGCTTGGCAGGGAAATCGCAGATATGCTGCTGGCTGTCAACCGGCCTTACGGAAAATCGGATTATATTCCGTGCATCTGCTGGGGGAGAAACGCCCGTTTTACTTCCGGATTTGAGGTGGGAGGCCATGTGCAGGTGTGGGGACGAATCCAGAGCAGGGAATATGTAAAAAAGCTGGATGACGAGTCTACAGAAAAAAGGGTGGCGTACGAAGTATCTGTCAGTAAGCTGGAATATTTGGAATAGCAAATAAGAGAGTAAAGATTGCATTCTGTAAGAAGTTGTAGTAAAATGGCAGAAACATACAACGAAGTAAGTGATAGATGAGGTGCAGAATGAGCAAACGATATATACACATCTTTTGTGGTACTGGCGTGGGTAAAACCGCGGCGGCCCTTGGTAAGGGTATCCGCAAAGCGAGTGTCGGGAAAAGTGTGGTTTTGATACAGTTTCTAAAGGAACGCCAGTCGGGAGAAAGCATAGATTTTTTCAAACGTCTGGAACCGGAGATCCGATTGTTCCGTTTTGAAAAGTTTCCGGAGAATTATGAAAAACTGACAGAACGGGAAAAAGAAGATGAAATTCAGAACATTAAAAATGGCCTGAATTTTGCAAAGAAGGTTCTTGTGACAGAGGAATGTGACGTATTGATTCTCGATGAAATCTTAGGCCTGACAGATAAGGGAATTGTTACGATGGAGGAGCTGCGCGGACTGATTGACGCAGTGGGAGAAGAGACAGAACTCTATCTGACCGGAACAAGCAGATGCGAGGAGCTGTGGTCCAGCGTTGACGAGGTAACAGAACTTAAGACCTGTTATAAAGAAGAGATAGAAGCGTAACTATGTTCCAGATACACCCGGCAGAATGCTTTGTTCTGCCGGGTGTTTTATGCGTACGGAACCCAAAGGAAAAATGTCAGCAGGAGCTGACGGGTAGATCGGAAGAGCGTCGTGTAGGGAAAGAGTGT
>CAOJHI010000164.1 GCA_948436005.1 uncultured Lachnospiraceae bacterium | reverse complement strand
GTTTGGCTTTCCATCGCTCAGAACAATCAGAATTTTCCCTTCCTCGTTTCTTTGTAACAGGCTGTCGCCGACTGCGCGGACCGCAAGACCATCGCGGTTGTTTGAAGAGGTCACATAGTCCATAATCCGGAGGTTTGCTTCACGCGGCGCATCGTATTCCCGAAACCGCTGCAAAATTGTATAATCCCAAAAACTGCAAAAGCTCGTAATCCGATGCGGAATCTGATTGTTACTCAATGACTCACTGATAATAAAGGCCTGAAGCGCAACCTGACACTGTCTTTCCCGTTGAGATCCGCTCGCATCCATCAAAATATCCACTACAAATTCTGTGCGGTTCCGGCATTCAATCTTGCGAAACAGCTTTCCTGCATCTTCTTTTCTTCCCACTTTCCACAAAAGCCGCGGAACAATCTCCCCCGACCATGCCAAACGTTCTTCTGGCTCACTGCTGAGGACCAGTGAACGTTTCAGCTCATCGGTAAGCCGTTCAATGTTTCGTACAAGCATATTCCGGTTATTGCGAAATGCCACTCTGTTTTTCTCGGCATGACGTCTGGCATTTACATACTGTGCATTGGAAAGAACCGGATTTTGCAGAATACCATCCGTAAAATACAAGCTGCAATCTGCATGTGCCCCACGGCAAAGCCTCTCATTCTGCCTTTTTTGTTCGTCCTCTGACAGATAGGAACGGCCATAATTGAGCTCAATATAGGAATACATCTTTGCTGCCGCTTCTTCTGTGATTACTGTAACCTTCTGCCCTGCTTTTGACCTGTGCTCTTCTTCCTGGCAGTCACGTTCCTCATCAAGGGAAACTACCTGCCTGTCCAATCTGTTCAGATATTGCTCCAGCAAATCCTCCGTCAGTTCCTCTTCCAGAAAATCGCCCCAGTCAAATTCCCGCAATTCCTCCAGGGTTACATCCAATACATGCTGCAAATCGCCGTGCTTACGCACAAAGCTTTTATCAATCAGCGTATTATACAGCTCATCAACAGCCTGAATAATCTCCATTGTGCTGTCCGCCTGCTCCAGTTCTTTGATCCTGTGCACCGCTGTTTTCAGCATCTGTTCACAGCTCCAGTCTCCTGTCACGCTGCCGCGCAATAAAACAATCTTTAACCTTCCCGGCAAAGAAGCGCTCATTCTCTGAAACGAAAAATCCAGGAGATCAGAAAAAGCTTTTTGCCGCAGCTCCGGAACACCTGGCCGTTCTGCCGCCACTTTCTGATACGAAGCTGCGTCCACACAAAGCTGCGCAAGATCTGTCAGCGGCTGCTCATCCGCTCCATAATATACTTTTTTCACCAGGTACATAGAAAACTCCCCACGATCAAAAAACCGCGCAAAAGCCCCCTGTTTTACTGCGTCGTACATGGAGATATATTTTGACCGTGCAAAAGACGCCAGATCCAGTTTGACATCCAGTGCATAATCCCCGCTGACCGTCCACATCAAATTTCGTATTCTGTTCTCTGCTTCTGCCTGCAATACACCGTCTTCCCGGTCATACAAAAAATCCAAGGTTCTGCTTCCGCCTTTCTCTTCTGATCACTGCCCGTATTCGCATAAACACTCTGCGGCAAATCCAAATCTTGCAAAAACTGTCCCGTGATTATCTGAAAATCTCTGCCGGTGTCCACTGCTCAGGAATCCGTGTCATAACAATATCTTCTACCAGTTCCCGCTCAAACAGATCAAAACTTTTATTTACAATTCCCATACGTATGGCAAGACGCGGTGCCAGACCTGCCTGCACGGTCCGCAACGCTCCAATCAGTCCGCGCAGATCAAGCGGTTTTGTAGAAATCTCGTTATTATTCGCCTTTGTCTGCAGATCAAGAAACAGCCCACAAACCTGCTTCAATCCATCCCTTTTTAAATCCGGAAACAGCCCAGTCAGAATCCGCACGAGTGTATCTTCCGTCAAAGCCGGCATCTCAATCACGAGAAATCGGGATACTAAAGCTTCATTCAGCTCTCTTGTTCCCGCATATCCATAATTCATAGTTCCAATAAAACGTGTCGCTTCATGTAGCTCGATTTTTTCATACCCCGGCACGTCAAGAATCCTGCGATAATCAAGAGTTGCATGCAACACAGATACTGCATCATTTTTTGCCATATTGATTTCGTCAAAAATTCCGAACCCGCCCCCAACTGCACAATCATACACAGGACCGGTGCGGAGCCGTACTTCATTTTGCTGAAACGTATCTGTTCCGATCAGCGCACTGCTGTCCATATTGACATGAAACGAAATATTCCACGACGGACGTCCAAATACATAAGCCAGATTTTCAGCAAGAATATTTTTCCCGGTAGCTTTTGTGCCGGTCAGCAGAATATTTTCGCCCTGTAATAATGCAGCTGCAGCCATTTCAAACGTCTCCCGCCCAAAAAACGGAAGCAGCGGTACATTTACGCGCTTTTTGAGTGTTTCCTCTACCGGGTACTTCATACGGAATTCCCGGATTGCATTTAAAAGCCCCGGATTTATCTGCTGTTCTTCCAGTGCTTTTACAATTAAATCCATGCGTCTGCCTTCTCCTCTCAGATTTCAGTAAAAGAATATCTTTCTTTAATGCCAGACGCTATAATATCATATACAATTGTACCGTCCGGCTGCACTGTTTTATCAAACGTGACCTCTTTACCTTTAAATTTTTCCCGCAAAAAGGCGTCAATATCCTCGATTTCCAGTTCCTCAATAAACACGTCCCGCATCTGGTTATTGGCACACTTATTAAAAATCTCCCACACAGTTTCGTAGCATTTCATATCTGTTCCCTCCTCCTATATTCAGTTCTCTCATTATGGTAAGTTCTCATAATGATAAGTTCTCATAATGGTAAGTTCTCATAATTCCTATAATTTTCAAAATTTCCTTTTATAAATTTTCAACAGCTCATCTGTCAGCCGGACTGCAACTTCCTCTTTGCTCATCAGAGCCAGCTCACAGATCTCCTTCTCTGTAATCAGAGTCACAACATTCGTATCTGTCCCAAAACCGGCTCCGGCCACTTTGACATTATTGGCCGCTATCAGATCAAGCTTCTTTTTCACCAGCTTTTCCTTTGCATGCTCCACCATCTGTTCCGTCTCCATCGCAAATCCGCATAACACCTGCCGTTCGCCTTTATGTTCGCCCAGCCATGCAAGAATGTCTCTGGTTCTTGTCAGATCAATGCTCATTTCTCCGTCTTTCTTTTTTACTTTCTGATCAGCTATTACTGCCGGACGGTAATCTGCCACAGCAGCGGCTTTTACGATCATATCCTGCTGCCCTGCCCGCGCTGTCACTTCGTCAAACATATCCTGTGCAGAACGCACAGAAACAAATGCAACGCCCGCCGGCGATTTCAGGCTTGTCCTTCCACTGACAAGCGTAACCTCTGCTCCTCTCTGACAACAGATTCTTGCAATGGCGTACCCCATCTTTCCGGTCGAATGATTGGAAATAAAACGCACCGGGTCAATCGCTTCCATAGTCGGCCCCGCAGTAACCAGAACCCGCAATCCCTCCATATCTTTCTCAAACCGGATTTTATTCAGAATATGTTCCAAAATCAGCTGCTCATCCGGAAACTTCCCTCGCCCCGTATCTCCACAGGCCAGATGTCCGACTTCCGGCTCAATCACCTTCCAGCCATAATGTTGCAGAATTTTTTGGTTGTCCTGCGTCACCGGATTTTCATACATACGCGTATTCATAGCTGGCGCTATCATCTTCGGACACTGACATGCCAGCAACGTTGTTGTCAGCATATCATCTGCCAATCCATGTGCCAGTTTTGCCATTACATTCGCTGTCGCCGGCGCAACAATGGCAAGATCTGCCCGTTTTGCCAACTCCACATGTTCTACCTGAAACTGAAAATTCCGGTCAAATGTGTCCACGAGACATTTATTTCCGGTCAGTGATTCGAACGTAACCGGATTAATAAACTGCATCGCATTTTTCGTCATAATCACATGCACATCCGCATGCTGTTTTTTTATCATACTTGCCAGATTCGCAGCCTTGTAAGCTGCAATACTGCCTGTCACACCCAGAATTACGGTTTTCCCTTTCAGCATTCTATCTTTCCTTTCTGCTGCTGTCCACTTTTGAATTGTTTTTAAAAAACGGTATTGCAAACACGCTTCAGTATAGCGGATTTTTCTTTAAAATACAATATATCACTTATACACTCTGGCCTTTTGTCTTTCTTCTCCGCCAGATTCCTGAAATACTGGCACTTGAGCCGAACAGAAGCAGTGACCAGAATAACATATTTGTGGCATCTCCGGTGTTTGGCGTCTCTCCATTATATTCATTATTCGAAGTTTCAGATTCTCTTTCCTCAAACTTCCTCTTGTTTGTCAATTCCAGTCGGAATTCAATTACTGCGGTAGTATCATCCTGATATACAAATACCACTTTATGTCTGGTCCTGTCCAACTCATAGCCATCTGTTGCTTTTGTCTCCACCAGATAATATGTTCTGTCTTTCTCATATACTCCATTTGAAAAGTCTGCAATCTCATAAAGGCTGCTCTCGGCACATCCGTCTTTGTCTGTTATCAAAGTTTCCAGAATATTGCCCGCCTCATCCAATAATTCAAATTCCACACCCTTTAAAGGCTTTTTCGTATCCTGATCAAGTTTCTGAATTTTCACTTTACCTTGCACCGTTTCATTTTTCATGGAAACCGTCTGTAATTCTTCTTTGTCATCCACACAAAAAGAGAGCTCTGAACTGACCACATAGCCTTTGGGTGCCTGTTCCTCGCGAAGGATATAAGTTCCGACCGGAAGCTGCTCCACATCATGCGGCTTCTCTTCGGAAATCCAGCTATCTATCATCTGATTCTGGTCATCAAAAATTGCCAGCTTTGCTCCCGGAACTTCAATATCCCCGGTAAGGTCTGTTTTTCGGATTCTCACCTTTGTGGCATGATTTTTCTTTATTGCCTTTAATTCGACTGTCTCTGTTTCCTGGCCCTGATAAGAAGCATCAAACTGCAGTATCTCTTCAGAAGAAACAAACCCCTCCGGTGCTTTCAGCTCCTTTGCATAATACCGCCCCAGTGGCAGATCAAGCGTACAGAGCGCAAGTCCTTTTTCATCGGATGTCATCTCCTGAAGCAATGTATCCGCTTTCACAAGGACCTTTTCCCCTACTTTTATAGCCTCCTTATTATAAATGCCAAACACTGCGCCTGCGACAGCAGCCCCGTTTTCTGCACTTTGTTTTTCTACTGTCAGCTTCACTTTCTGTCTGTCGTTTTCAATCACTATCTCTTCCCTGACAACAGGCGTATACGGACCATCATACGCTAAATCAACTACAACAGGTGCTTTGGGCAGCACAAATCCTTCCGGAGCCTTTGTCTCTACTACCTGATATTTCCCAAGCGGCAAATCGGAAACCATTGCTTTGCCGTCTGCATCCGTCTGAACAGTTGCCACCACTGTTCCCTCCGCATAAAGCAAAAGCCGATTACCGTCTTCTCCTTGCTGAAAATCCGGCGTATAGATATTTTCAGCCGCATAAATATCAAATTCTGCGCCTTCCAGATTTATCTCTTCATATACAAAATCCCCGTCATAATCAGTAAGTACACTGCCTCTTTTGCCAAGAAACAATTCGCCTTTTACCGGGGTGTTTTCATACTCTGCTTCTATTATAACATTACCGCTGACGTGATCAATCTGATAGGCAGTATTCGAGTCCACCTCTATCTCCACAAAGGCATCACTTAACGTATAGCCTTCCGGAGCTGCTACCTCTTCAATCCGATAATGTCCGATTTTCAATGGTTCCGGCAAAATCAGACAACCCTGGTTATCTGTAAAATAAGAATTGTGTGTCACCATATTCGGATACGTAGTACTCTGCTCCACATATCTTTCATGTACTGTATCATATATTTTAAACTCTGTGCCTGCTGTCAGTATTGGCTTCTTTGTTTTGCTGTCTTTCTTCACAATTTTCAGCTTCGCCTCAAATTCATCATCCAACAAAATCCTCCATGCCTGCGGTTCATCCGGATGATGTTCCCGGATTGATACAACAAACTCTTTTACTGGCTTATAATTATGCGGAGTGGTCGTTTCCCGTACAACGTACGTTCCATAAGGCAGCGCAACGGAACAGGCATACCCGTTTTTATCCGTGAACATCTCTGTTTTTCCGTCCGCAGTTAATACAACCGGTTTGGCAGACGTAAAATCATAGCTTCCATCCGGCTTTACTGAAAGGCTGCACTTTAAATATGCGCTGAATCCTACGCCCTCCAGCAAATCTGCATCCGTCTTCCCGTTGTTGGCAGCTTTGATCACCTGGAAAGGCTGCCTGATTACCTGCTCCGGTACTTCTATGGTCCGCTCCACCGTATTGATCTGATCCTCTTCGTAGCCACAATGCACGTCATATTCCTGGTTGTCCACAAGGTACCCTGCCGGAGCACTGATTTCTTTGACATAATACCTTCCAAGGTACAAACTCCGGATTTCTGCAATCTGGTTTTCATCAATGGTAAGTGCTCCAATCTGTTCATCCGCCCTATAAACAATACCGCTCCTGCCGTCCGGATGCACGATATCCTCCCGTGCATAAAGCCCGTAAACAGCCCCTGTTAATACAGCTTCTCCCTGTGGTTCTCCTCCCGTCTCCTGATCCTTTTTCATCACCCTGATTGCAGCATCAACACGTCTGTTTTTAAACGTATGCACAAATTCCACTTGTTCCCGACCATCATCCATATACTGAAAATCAAACATATAATGGTTGTCACTGTCGAGCAGATATCCGATTGGCGCCTGTATTTCTTTTACATAATATCTGTAATTCGCGGGAAGGTCTGTCTGACAGACAGCTCTTCCATCCTTATCCGTAACTGTCTTTTCCAGTAAAGTGTCCTTTCGGACAATCACACTTCCTTCCTCATTTAGAATATCCTCCGCCGCATAGAGACCATAAATTCCGCCTGAAAGAGGATTTTTCGTTGTTTCATCTTGTTTTGCGACAGTTACAACTGCTTTTTGTCTCTCGTTCTGAAAGGTAAGGCTCTTGAGTCCATATTCTGAAGAATTCCTCTCCCCGCCGATAATAATTGTTTGGGCCCCTCTATCACAAACCAGATTTTCCGGTGCTTTTGTCTCTGTAGCCACATAAGTGCCCGGATAAAGATCTATCAGAGACACACTGCCATCCTCACCTGTAACTAAACCTTCTTTTACCAAACTGCCTTTCGTATACAGGACCACCCCCTCACCGTTTTTTATAGCTTCGCCTGCATATACGTTATATACAGCGCCTTTCTGCCTCTTATTTTCATATAAAAACGTTACTCCATCTTCTGTCACTTCTGCCCCAGTTAAGTTCTCGCCCTCTTTATAAATTGCCAGGTTATACTTTGGTTCCGGCCATTCTACCAGCAGCTCAATCCCAGATGAATCTGTATAATATCCAAAACCGATATCCTGAGATTTTTGCAGTTTCAAAAGCATTGCATGAAAATCCAGCGGATAATTGGAGGTAATCGCATATTTCCCTTTTAAAGATCTGACATCCTCTGTTACTGCCGCCAGATGAAACTGTTCTCCGCCTTTTACCGTCACCTTACCAGAAGCAGTCTCACCGGTTGTTTCATTGACCAGATTGACGCCTTTTTCCAGATCAAGC
>CAOJHI010000163.1 GCA_948436005.1 uncultured Lachnospiraceae bacterium | reverse complement strand
CTTTTTACATAAAATGAATGATAAATGTTTTCTAAAAACCAGTCCCCGGGAAATGGGTACAAAGTAAGGGGTGACTTGTTTGCTCGGAACCCCTTACTTTGTACCCGTTTCCCGGGGACGTCCTTTTTTCAAAAAAATCCCGCAATACTCACTTACTCTACATTTTTGTCCAGAATCTGTTTCAGCTCATTAATCATTTCCTCATCCTTCAGGCTGAATTTAATTTCTACACGGCGCGAAGCGTCCATGTTGATCTGGCCGTCTTCTGTATAGACGGGATTGCTCATGGAGTGGCCGTTGGCTGTCAGCTTGGAACGAAGTGCTTCCTGTTCTTCAGCAGTCAGAAAGGAGTCTGCACTTATCATCAGATAATTGGCGACTGCCAGGGCACGTTCCTGAGAAAGCCGGAGGTTGTAGAGATAATCTCCGCTTGTATCAGTGTACCCGTCTATGCGGACTTCGGCCAGATAATCCTGATATTTTTCATTCATCAGCACCTTACAGTAGATCGGAAGTATTTCGCTCAGCATTGCGTTTCCCTCATCAGTCAACTCGTTTTCATTGTAACCAAAGAGGACGTTGGAATCGAGAGCAATGGAACCGTCTGCTTCATCAATGATTACGTTGAGGCTTTGCTGGTCAAATTCCTGTTTGAGATCAGCGATCAGATCCGCTTTGATGCCGATGATCTGTTCAATTTTCTGCTGTTGCTGGGCCATAAGCTGCTCCTGCTCATCCAGGGCCGCCTGCTGCTGAAGCATCAGGGAATTTTGCCTTTCAAGCTCCTGCTGCTGGGAAAGGACAAGGGCAGACTGTGCATCAAGATCCGCTTTTTGCTGCGCAGCGAGCGCTGCCTGGGAATCAAGGTCTTTCTGCTGGCTGGCAAGAAGGGCGGACTGCTCGTCCAGCGCATTTTGCTGGGACGCAACAAGACTTTCACGTTCTTCCAGTTCAGAGAGAAGCTGGTCTTGTGTCAATTGGTGTGCAGCTTCTTCTGCAAGCTTTTCCTGATAATTTTTCTGAGCCTGCATAAAAGAAATACACATAACAAGTACAAATAGAAGCAACAGGCCAGCCATCATATCAGAATAGGAGCGCCAGATATTATGGCGTTCATAGGTTTTTTTGCGTTTCGAATACATGTGGTCACTCACTTTCTGGAATATTGGTACACGGCTGTATCAGAAATTATTTCTTTTTCCGGCTGCGGAACAGCTTCGGGGTATCGACAAGCTCCGTCAGCTCATCCAGTTTGCGGAGTGTCCGTGCAATCATTTCTGTCTGTGTCTCACTGTCGTTCATTTCAGCTGACAGGGAGGCAGCGTGCTGGCTTCGCTGTACCTCACGAATCTGGGCTGCGAGGTTGTTCAGGCTGTCAAGAATTTCCTGATTGGAGCGAACAGGTCCCATACGGCCGATTTCTTCTGTATACTGCTGCATTTTTTCGCCGTTCTTTTCCCATACCTCGGAAAACTTTTCAATGGACTGATACATAAAGCGAATGTAGTCCTGATAGGTCTCTTTCTGCTCCTGGTTGACGCGCATGGCTTCACGCTGCGCGGCATTCAGTTTGTCGAAGGAGCTGGTATTGTACTGATCCATCTGGGACATGTTTTCCTGCATGGACACAAAAGTCTGCTGCAGACGGACCATGGAACGGTCCATAAAATCAGTGTACGAATGCTGCGCTTTTTCCAGATTTTGAATGGTGTCGCTGAGCTTTGCAAAATCATCGTTCAATTCGCTGCGCATCTGCTGCACAACTGCTTCACAGACCTGAGTCATAACCTGTGCCTGACTCTGTGTGAAGGATGCGACTACCTGGTTGATTCCGTCTGTCATGCGGTCATAGGCTGGCGTGATGACCTCTTCAAAGCTTTTTGCCATCTGTTCAACAAAAACAGAAGTCAGATCCTTTGCCATTTCTTCTCTTGATTTCTGTCCTTCCAGAAGGCGGGACAGAGAGTCTACTTCATAAGGCGGACGTACATTCAGATAATATACGTCAAGGAATTCTTCAATCAATGTCGAAAGGTTTGAAAACTCACTGCGCAGGTTAAAGGAGAACGAAAGCGACAGTGATATGCCGTAAATGGATGTAATGAATGCAACTTTGATACCATTGATCAGCGGTGTGATTGAACCGGCCATCTGTTCATATCCGGAAGGGTCAAAGCTGCGAAGTCCCATAACGAGTCCGACAAACGTACCGAGAATACCAAGGCTGGTGAGGATATCAGGAATCATTTCCAGAATACCGCGATGTACATAAGTCTCAACGGATTCTTCACTGATAAAACTGCGGATATCGCAGGAAGCATCCGGATTGCCGTCAGTCATATGGCAGTACTGCTGGTAACAGTCATCCAGAAAATCATTCTCAAAAAGTGAAAGATTGCCGTTTGACGCATTCAGAGTCTGGGCTGTTCCGTTTTTAACAGCAGCTATGCCGTTTTTCAGACCTTTGCATATCTGCATAAGGCGGAACATGCCCGCGGAACAGGCGGCAAAGACCATCAGAAGCATGACAGCGAGGAAGGAAAGATTGAAAATGATCGTGCCGAAATCTACGTCGCGGCTTATGTAGGTGATGAAAACACAGATGCCGACAGAGATTGCGGCAGCTAATACGGATATAAATCTGCGGATATACAAGGAAAATTCCTCCTTTACGTAATATTTGTCGAATTAGCGCACATTTGCTTTATTATAAAATAATATTGACCGTTAGTAAAGTTCCGCAAGAAAAGTTTAAGAAAAAAAGTGCGGGAGGCAGATAACACAGAAGATCTCGGGCACGGATTATGATAATGTTCTGAAAGAGATACAGAGATATAGGGAAATGGTGGTTGACGAAGCAAAAAAAAGAAGTAAAATAGAAGAAGACAGAGTGAAAAAGCGCAGTATAAGTATTGTATAATTAGGAGGAGATCGGTGTGGATTACGCAAAAGAGTCATTGAAAAAGCATTATGAATGGAAAGGAAAAATAGAAATAACAGCACGCGCGTCAGTAGACAGCAAAGAGGCGCTTTCGCTGGCTTATACGCCAGGTGTTGCGCAGCCATGTCTGGAGATTCAGAAGGATGTGAATAAGAGCTATGAGCTGACACGCCGCTGGAATACAGTAGCCGTTGTGACAGACGGTACGGCAGTTCTTGGCTTGGGAGATATCGGCCCGGAGGCAGGTATGCCTGTTATGGAAGGAAAATGCGTACTGTTTAAGGCATTCGGTGATGTGGATGCAGTACCGCTTTGCGTGCGCAGTAAAAGTGTGGATGACATTGTAAATACCGTAGCGCTTCTGGCAGGCAGCTTTGGCGGAGTAAATCTGGAAGATATCAGTGCGCCGCGCTGCTTTGAGATTGAGAAAAGACTGAAAGAGTGCTGTGATATCCCGATTTTCCATGATGATCAGCATGGTACGGCTGTTATTACGCTGGCAGGACTGATCAATGCGCTGAAGCTGGTAAAGAAGGATATCAGTGAAGTGAAGATTGTGACAAGCGGTGCAGGCGCAGCAGGCATTGCGATCATCCGTCTTCTGATGAGCATGGGACTGAAGAATGTTATCATGACAGACCGTCATGGAGCAATTTATAAAGGAAGAGAAGGCCTGAACCCAATCAAGGAAGAGATGGCTGAGATTACGAACCAGAACTGTGAGAAAGGACCTCTCAGCGAAGTGATTAAAGGCGCTGACGTATTTATCGGAGTTTCTGCACCGGGTACGCTGACGAAGGAAATGGTACAGACCATGGGCCGCGATCCGATTATCTTTGCATGCGCGAACCCGACACCGGAGATTTTCCCGGAAGAGGCAAAGGCAGGCGGAGCAGCTGTTATTTCCACAGGACGCAGTGATTATCCGAACCAGGTGAACAATGTTCTGGCTTTTCCGGGTATTTTCCGCGGCGCGCTGGACGTTCGGGCAAGCGATATCAACGATGAGATGAAGGTAGCCGCAGCATATGCGCTGGCATCTCTGGTAAGTGATGAGGAACTCAATGCCGAATATATTCTTCCGGCAGCATTTGATCCGCGTGTGAAGGATGTTGTGGCACAGGCAGTTGCCGAGGCGGCAAGAAAGAGCGGCGTTGCAAGGATTTAGATGCATGGCAGTAAAAATAGAGTAAATAAAAGGACAGACCCTGATTAGTTGGGGCTGTCTTTTTTTGTAATAAAGCATTACAAAAAGTAAAATATAATTGACAAAATGCTAATATAGGACTATGATAATGCATAGAAATAGTTCAAAGAGGAGGGGATAGAAAATAATAATGAAGAATCTGAGATTGAAAGCCGCCAGGGCATTGCTTGACATGTCGCAGAAGGACCTGGCGGAGGCGGTACAGGTTTCGAGACAGACGATTCATGCGATTGAGAAAGGAGATTATAATCCGACCATTAAATTGTGCCTGTCTATCTGTCATGTGTTGGGGAAAACACTTGATGAATTGTTTTGGGAGGATGATGAGAATGAAGTGGAATAGGAAAATTTTGAAAAACAATCTGGACGAAATGCAGGAGCAGAAACTGCTTCATATTGAAGCAAATGGTTTCTGGCTGTTTTATGGATTGATTGCAGCTGATCTTATTATAAAGTCTTTGACGAATAGAGCTCCAAAGGAAAACGTGATGGAATTTGTGTGTTTTATGGCAATAAGTTTTTATCTGGTTGCCATGTGTATAAAAAATGGGATTTGGGATCGTCATTTACAGGCAAATGCCAGAACGAATATGGTGGTTAGTTTGATAGGCGGGGTGATTGTAGCGGGAATTAATCTGGGCGTTTATGTGAAAGAATGCGACGGAAATTTTAAATGGGGGATGGCAGCTGGCGTGGCGGGATTTTCCGCCCTGTTTACGATGTTGATTACATTGTTGCTGCTCTGTATTGGCACTGCATTTTATCAGAGACGGATACGCGTACTGGAAGAGGAAGAAGAAAGTGAGGATGAGGAATGATAGAAGTAACAGGGCTGTGTAAAAAGTTTGAACGAAGTGTCAAACAGGGAAGAAAGACAAAAAAGGAGGAATTTCTGGCAGTTGACCGTGTATCTTTGCATGCCGGGGCAGGGGAGATTATAGGAATCCTTGGCCCGAACGGAGCCGGGAAGACAACACTTCTGCGTATGCTGGGCATGTTGATGACTCCGACGGAGGGGGAGGTCCGGATTTTAAACCAATCCGGGACAGAGCTTTTGGAGCTGACCGAAAAGAAGGCAGCCATCGGTTATCTCTCAGGAAATACAAAGCTTTATCCGCGTTTTTCAATAAGGGAATATCTGTGCTTTTTAGGTGAACTCTACGGCTTTTCAAAAGCCGAGATTGAGAACAGGACTGCTGAAATTTTTCAGGTACTGGACATGGGAGGTTTTGCCGATAACCGGATTGAAAAGCTTTCCACGGGACAGATGCAGCGTGCATCAATTGCCAGGTGTCTGATGGCTGATCCGGAAATATATATTTTAGATGAGCCAACTTTAGGGTTGGATATTTTGAGCGCGGATGCGATTATCCATTTTATGAAAAAGCAGAAGGAAAATGGAAAAACAGTACTCTATTCCACACACTATCTGGAAGAGGCGCAGTTTCTCTGTGATCGCATATACATGATTCAAAGCGGCCGTATTGTTGCAAAGGGAACGCCGGAGGCTTTGATGGAGCAGACAGAGTGCAATAGTCTGCGGGATGCGTTTCATGCAATTTATGAGCAGTATGCAGATAATGTTCGGGTACAGGAGAAAGGGGGAAGCCGGATATGAGAAAAATCGGGATTCTGATCAAAAAAGAGGTTCGGGATATCCTCAGGGACAAAAAGACACTGATTATGATGGTGGTGGTTCCGATGCTTTTGTATCCATTGATTATCATCGGAATGTCGCTCGCTGTCAGCATGTTTATGCAGTCTCAGGAGACGGAAGCACATATTGTGGAATATACTGCGCAGTATGAAGAGGAAGTACATGCACTTGAGAGGCTTTATAAGGAGCATGAGGAAGAAATTGACTGGCAGCTGGAGTTTCGGCCAGACAAGGAGGGTACAGAGGGGAGCAGCAGGAGCACAGCAGATGAGGCTGCGGACCCAGAAGATGTGTCGGATGACCGTTTGGGAGCAGTCAGGATGGAACTGTCACGTGAGGCTGACGGTACTCTGAACGTATTACTTGACTATGCGTCGACCGATGAGGGGGCAAACAGTACGAGACGCGCTGTTGAGGAGGTGCTGGAGCTGTACCGTGAAGAGCTTCTGACAGAGAGCCTGAAGCAGGCAGGGCTGGACGGGAGCGTGTTGTACCCTGTTGTGTATGAATCGAGGGACAGTGCGACTATGTCAGAGAGCTTTGGCATGGATATTGGAGGAAGTATCGGACTGATGCTTATGGTTACGATTCTTCTTGGCGCGGTTTATCCGTCCATTGATGCTACGGCAGGGGAGAAGGAGCGGGGAACGCTGGAGACCTTGCTGACGCTTCCGGTTACAAACTTCCAGATGATCTTCAGTAAGTTTATATCTGTTTCTATTTTTGCTTGTGTGACAGCAATACTCTCTGTCTTGTCACTGGGTGGGTCTGTATTGTTTTTGATGTTTGGTCTTTCTGATACGCTGGCGCAGCAGTTTCAGGGGATTTCCTTCACTGCGATACTGCCGTATATTCCGCTTTTGCTGGTGACATTGATTGCCACAGCGCTTCTGGCTACGGCTCTGTGTATGTGCTTCTGCGTGTTTGCGAAGAGCTTTAAAGAGGCCAATAATTATATTACGCCAGTGCTTCTGATCGTGATGTTTGCGTCCATGACTGCTATGGTTCCAAGCATACAGCTGGATTACAAGACAGCGATGATTCCGATTGTCAATGTATCTCTGATGGTGAAACAGATGATTTCCGGACAGCTTCAGATGCCGCTGGTTGGAATTACGATGGTGGTAAACTTTGGCTGCAGTATTCTGATTGCCTGGATTCTGGCAAAGCTTTACGACAGTGAGGCAATTCTGTTTTCCGATGGATTCCGGAGCTTTCGGATTTTCCAGAAACGTTCGGATATAAAAAAAGGAACCGTACCAGCACTTGGTGATGTGACGATTTCGATCGTAGTGGTGTTGCTGCTGACACTTTATGTTGGCACAGTGGCAGCAGTACGGCTCGGCAGCCTGAGCGGAACGGCAGTGAATCAGATTTTGATTGTAACGGTACCGGTTCTTGTTGTTTGGTATATGAAGAGTGATGCAGGTACGCTGTTTTCACTGAAAAAACCGCAAAAGGGTACTCTGATCGGAAGTGTTATTCTCTACCTGGGAACATATTGTCTGCTTCTGGCGCTTTCTGCGATTCTGATGAGTCTGATGCCGCAAAGCACAGCAGACCTGGAAATGACATTTGCGCCAATTGTTGAGGCTCCGCTTCCGGCCTTGCTGGCAGTTACGGCTCTGATGCCGGCGATCTGTGAGGAAACGTTGTTCCGCGGCCTGCTTTTTGGAAGCTTGCGGGAGCGGTTAAAAAATCCGTTGTGGGCGATTGTGATTTCCGGCTTTGTGTTCGGTGCTTTCCATATGAGTCTTGTTAAGCTGCTTCCGACTGCTCTGTTAGGAATGCTGTTTGCGTATCTTGTGTATCGGACCGGCAGCATTTATCCGGCGATGGCGCTTCATTGCCTCAATAATTTAGGTTCCATGATGACCCTGAAATATCCGGAAGAAGCAGGGCGGATTCTTCCGTTCCTTGTAAAAGA
>CAOJHI010000162.1 GCA_948436005.1 uncultured Lachnospiraceae bacterium | reverse complement strand
GACATTCCAAAAAAGAATGGCTGTCCTATTACCTTCCGTTTCTGAAATATCATGGAAGATGGAATGATTTGAAAAATACAGACTTTCATTCCCAGAATTATCTGAAGGGCTCCATTTTTGATTTTGAAGTTTATCCAATGGAGGAGCCGGAGCTGCCGGAAGAAGGCAGGGAGATTCCGGAGGTTGTGTATGAATATCTGGAAAAAATCATAGCACTCTGTGAGGAAAATGGAATACAGCTTGTTCTGTTTACAGCGCCGTATGGGTATGAGGAGGATGTGAAGGGATATCTGAAAAAACAGCAGATCAACGAAACGCTGGAATCCTACCTTGCGCAGAAGGATATTCCGTATCTCTATTTTCAGAAAACGAAAGAGGCTGGAATTGATTTCAGTACAGACTTCCGGGATTATGCACATTTAAATACAAATGGTGCAATAAAGATAACAAGGAGCCTTGGAACGTATATTACAGAACAGTATGATCTGCCGGATCATCGCGGGGACGAAGCATATCAGTCCTGGCAGGAGGACTATGAATTGTTCCAGGGCAGGATTGATGCGATGAATGCAAAAAAAGGCCAGCCGGAGTAGCTGTTCTGAATATGGAGATGGAAAAACGTGCATTGAAATAAGTTCGGCGAAATAGATGGAGGATGTAGATTATGTTATTTAATTCCCTGGAATTTCTTTTGTTTTTTCCGGCGGTTTGCCTGTGTTATTATATCATACCGCACCGTGTGAGATATTTGTTCCTGCTTGCGTGCAGTTACTTTTTCTATATGTGCTGGAATCCGCAGTATGCGCTGCTTATGCTGACTTCCACGGCGATTACGTATGCATCCGGGCTTTTGATTGATTCAGCAGATAAAGTAACGGATGAAAAACAGAGAATCCGCAGAAAAAAGCTGTACGTGGCGCTCTCTTTTGTGAGCAATCTGGCAATTCTGTTTTTCTTTAAATATTTTGATTTTGCGGCAGATTCTGTGGTTCGCATTCTTTCGATGGCAGGTATTGAGGCGCGGGTTCCGGCTTTTGATGTGATTCTTCCGGTCGGAATTTCGTTTTATACGTTTCAGGCGCTCAGCTATACGGTCGATGTTTACCGCAAGGATATATACGCGGAACGCAATTTCTTTAAATATGCCCTGTTTGTATCGTTCTTTCCACAGCTTGTTGCAGGGCCGATTGAGCGGTCAAAAAATTTGCTGATTCAGATCAATGAAAAACATAAGTTTGAGTTTGAGCGGGTGCGCAGCGGTCTGTTGCTGATGCTGTACGGCTATTTCCAGAAAGTTGTCCTGGCTGAGTATCTTGCTGTTGTGGTTGACAGCGTATACAATACGTATACAGAGCGGACCGGCTTTCAGCTTATGATTGCTACGATCTGCTTTGCATTTCAGATTTACTGTGACTTTGGCAGTTATTCGAACATTGCTATCGGAGCAGCAAAAGTGATGGGCTTCCGCCTGATGGAGAACTTTAATACGCCTTATTTTGCTGTGTCGGTTGCTGATTTCTGGAGGAGATGGCATATTTCACTTTCCACGTGGTTTCGCGATTATCTGTATGTTCCGTTAGGCGGAAACCGCAAAGGCAGGGTGCGTAAATGGTTTAATCTAATGGTCGTATTTCTGGCCAGTGGACTGTGGCATGGGGCAAGCTGGCACTTCGTTGTATGGGGTGCCATGAACGGAGCATATCAGATCATCGGGGACTGGCTGCGGCCACTGCGGGAAAAAGTAATGAAGATACTGAAGGTGGACAAGACGGTGTTCAGTCACAGATTGCTGCAGATGCTGATTACCTTTGTGCTTGTGGATATCAGCTGGATTTTCTTCCGGGCTTCGTTTCGGGAGGGAATTTCCATCCTGAAATCAATCCTGGGATTTAGCAGCATGCACTGGTTTACGTGGGGCGACAATTTGAAGGCCATGGGGCTGACGCTGGAAACACGAAATCTGCTTGTTGTGTCACTGCTGATTCTGCTTGTGGCAGATATCTGCAAATACTGTAAAATCAGTATCATTGAATGGCTGTGTGCACAGGGAGTATGGCTGCGTTGGCTTATATATTATGCTGCAATTTTCGGGATTTTGATTTTCGGCGTATATGGACCGGGATTTGATGCGAGCCAGTTTATCTATTTTCAGTTTTAACGGGGATTGCTTATGAAAACATTGGTATTGGCAGAAAAGCCCTCTGTTGGGCGGGATATTGCGCGGGTGCTTGGCTGCCCGCAGAAAAATGACGGATATCTGGAAGGGAAGACGTATGTTGTAACATGGGGGCTCGGGCATCTGGTGGAGCTTCAGGACCCTGAGGGATACGATAAGAAATATAAAGAGTGGAAGCTTGAGGAGCTGCCGATTATGCCGGAAAAGCTTCAGACTGTGGTGATTGGCCAGACTTCGAAACAGTATCGGAAGGTACAGGCGCTGCTCGGCCGCGGTGACGTGGGGGATGTGGTGATCGCAACAGATGCGGGCCGGGAGGGAGAGCTTGTAGCACGGTGGATTTTGCAGAAGGCGGGCTGCCGCAAGCCGTGCCGCCGGCTGTGGATTTCTTCTGTTACCGATAAGGCGATCCGGGAAGGCTTTGCGAAACTAAAGGATGCAAAAGAGTATGAAAATCTTTTTCGTGCAGCTGTGTCAAGGGCAGAGGCAGACTGGCTGGTTGGCATTAATGCCACGAGAGCGCTGACGTGCAAATACAATGCGCAGCTGTCCTGTGGCCGGGTACAGACGCCGACGCTGGCTATGATTGCAAAACGGGAAGAGGAGATTCGGAAATTTCAGCCGCAGGTTTATTATACGTTAGCTGCAGACTGCCAGAATATCCGTTTTCAGTGGAGGGACAGCAGTTCAGGAAGCTTCCGCACTTTTTCAAAAGAGCGGGCAGAAGAGGTGAAGCGATCTTTGCAGGATGGCGTACTGATGATTACAAAGGCAGAAAAGAAAAAGAAAAAAACGTACGCACCTCTTCTTTATGACTTAACAGAGCTGCAAAGAGACTGCAATAAACGGTTTGGATATTCTGCGAAGGAAACGCTGAACATCATGCAGAGACTGTATGAAAATCACAAGGTTCTGACGTATCCGCGCACGGATTCGAGGTATCTGACCTCTGATCTTGTGCCGACACTTGCAGAGCGTGTTGCATCGTGCGGTATTGGCCCTTACAGAGTACTTGCCGGCAAGCTGCGCGGGAAAAAATTTACAGGTTCACTGCCGTTTGTAAATAATGAAAAGGTTTCTGATCACCATGCGATTATTCCGACCGAGGAGGTGCCGGAGCTTTCCCATATGACAGTTGAGGAGCGCCGTGTATATGATCTGGTCGTGCGTCGGTTCCTGGCGGTGTTATATCCGCCGTTTGAATATGAGGAGACAGTGCTGACAGCCCAGTGTACCGGGGAAGCAAGTGCCGGAAAGCATCCGGAGACAAAGGGCAAAAGCGGTGCGCCTGAGCTGGTGGCAAAAGGAAAGACAATTCTGGTGTCCGGATGGAAGGAGGCGTACGGGGAACTCGGAGGAGAAGAGGAGGAATCAGAGGAGGATTTACAGGAACAGATTCTTCCGTCTGTTTCGCAGGGACAGAAGCTTTCGGTCCGTTCGGTTATTTGCAGAGAGGGAAAAACGAAACCGCCTGAGCGATTCCGGGAGGCTACGTTGTTATCTGCAATGGAGAATCCCGTACGTTATATGGAAAGCAGTGACCGCAACAGGGCCAGGGCGCTGACGCAGACCGGCGGGCTCGGAACGGTTGCGACACGGGCGGATATTATTGATAAGCTGTTTGGCAGTTTTTTGATGGAAAAGCGCGGACAGGAAATTTATCTGACCGCAAAAGGCCGGCAGCTTCTGGAGCTGGTCCCGGAGGATTTGAGAAAACCGGAACTGACCGCAGACTGGGAAATGAAGCTGGCGCGGATTGCCTCCGGGGAGATTCGCCGCGACCGTTTTATGGAAGAAATCCGGGGGTATACGAGGGAGCTTTTGCAGGAAATTAAGACGCAGGAGGGCACGTACCGTCATGAAAACATGACAAATAAAAAATGCCCGCACTGCGGGAAACGTCTGCTTGCTGTGAATGGAAAAAATGCAAAGCTTCTCGTCTGCCAGGACAGGAGCTGTGGTTACAGGGAAACCGTTTCCAGAACCTCAAATGCTAGGTGTCCGGTTTGCCATAAGAAAATGGAGATGTCCGGAAGCGGTGAGCATGCAGCTTTCTTCTGCAGCTGCGGATACCGGGAGCGCCTGGAGAAGTTTAAGGAGCGCAGGCAGAAGGAAGGTGCAGGCGTGACCAAACGGGATGTGGCAGCCTATATGAAAAAGCAGCAAAAAGAGGCGGAACAGCCGGTCAATAATGCTTTTGCCGCGGCTCTTGCGGGAATCAAGCTGGAGAAAAAGAAATAATAAAAATATTAATGGAAAAATAACGTAAAAGGAGGGCATTATGAAGTACGTAACATTGGGAAAAACAGGGTTGAAGATTTCAAAAGTCGGTCTGGGCGGAATTCCAATCCAGAAGAGCAATGCACAGGAGGTAAAAGAGCTGCTGCAGGTTCTGGCAGAACATGGCGTGAACTACATTGACAGTGCCAGAGGCTATACGGTCAGCGAGGAGCTGCTCGGAGAAGCTCTGGAGGGGATGCGCGACCGCTTCGTTCTTGCGACAAAGAGTATGGCGCGGACAAAGGAGGCAATGGAAAAGGACATTCAGATCAGTTTGCAGAATTTCCGTACCGATTCTATTGATCTGTATCAGGTACATAACCCGAGTGAGGCGGATCTGGAAACGGTACTGGCACCCGGCGGCGCCCTGGAGGCCCTTCAGGAAGCAAAGGCAGCAGGAAAGATCGGACATCTCGGCATCACAGCGCACTCTCTTGCAGTGTTTGAGCGTGCTTTGGAGCTGGACTGGGTAGAGACCATTATGTTTCCTTATAATATAGTGGAATCGCAGGGCGAAGCGCTTATGGCAAAATGTACAGAGAAAAACATTGGTTTTATTGATATGAAGCCGCTTGCGGGAGGTGCGATTGAGGATGCAACTCTGGCGCTGCGTTATATCTGTGCAAATCCGGATGTGACGGTTGTGATTCCGGGTATGTACAGCACAAAAGAAGCAGAGGAGAATCTGGCGGCAGTTGCCGACGAGAGACCGTTGACAGAGGACGAAAAACAGAAAATCGAAGCAATACGCGGGCAGCTTGGAACGAATTTTTGCAGACGCTGCAATTACTGCCAGCCGTGTACAAAGGGAATCAGCATTGCAAACGTTTTTCTGTTCGCAGGCTATTTGCAGAGATATGATTTGGGCGAATGGGGCTACAGCCGTTATCAGACACTTCCGGTAAAGGCAGATGCATGTGTGGACTGCGGTCTCTGTGAGACGCGCTGTCCGTATCATCTGCCAATCCGGGAGATGCTGAAAAAGTGTGCAGCGGATATGAAAGCATTTGAAGAAGCCCGTGCAGAAAAGCAGTAGTTGTATAACGGATATACAGCAAAGTTATTTCCGCAGTTTTTAGCAGGCTGCGCTGTTTTTAATCAGTTTAATTTTACGTTCAGATAGTTTCTGCCGGACAGTGTTTTGTTGGTACACAGCAGTACGAGCAGAAGAATGCAGCCTGCCAGAAATCCAATCCAGTTAAAGGCAGCAGTCAGAACGAGAAGGATAATCCGCATGAACTTGACTGCATAGCCGAGCTCAAAATTGGGCTGTGTGTAGTTGGCAATTGCAACGAACGCCATATACAGCATGACCTCTGAATTGAACCAGCCAGACTTTACCGAGAATTCTCCGAGTACAAGACCGGCAAATACACTTAAGGGTGTACTCAGCATGCTCGGCGTATTTAAGGATGCAAGCCTCAGGCCGTCAATCGCGAGTTCCAGGATCAAAAGCTGATAAACAAGCGGAATGTTCACGATATCTTTCACTGCCACGAATTCAAAAGCCGGTGGAATCCACTGTGGGTTCAGCATCAGAAGTAAAAATACCGGCGTCAGAAAGACGGTCAGTAATAGGATCAGGATCCTTGTCATTTTCAGATACATGGCAGTCCAGGCCGGAAAATAATAGTCGTTTGCCTCCTCAATCATATCAAGGATTGAGGTTGGCAGAATCATGGCAGCAGGAGAGTTGTCAACCAGAATGGCAACTTTTCCTTCCATGATGCAGGCAGCCGCGGTGTCCGGACGTTCTGAAAATTTAAATTTGGGGAACGGATTATACCAACGTGTACCGATCAGTGCCTCAGCGAGACTCTGCTGGTTCATACACAAGTCAGGTACGTCAATGGCTTCAATCTTCTGGCGTACGTTGTTGAGCAGATCATGGTTCACCAGATTTTTCATATAGCAGAGCACTACGTCAGAACGGGACGAGGTGCCGACCTCCAGCATTTCCATGACCAGATTGGGATCGCGGATGCGTCGGCGGATGAGCGCTGTGTCAAAGACGACTGTTTCAACAAAGCCGTCCTTGGAGCCTCGAAGAGATTTGTCTTTTTCCGGTTCTTCGACGCTGCGGACCGGGTAAGTCCGGCAGTCGATTGTGATGCCTGCCGCATAGCCGTCAATAAAAAGTACGAGGATGCCGGAGAGCACCGCACGTATCAGCTGATCAAAATCATTGTAAATATCCACTTCTGTATAGGGAATAAGCTGCCTGGAAAAGGCAGTGGCATCTTCGGGCATGTCTTCTTCTTTTATCTTAAGCAGCGAGTCCATGATTTTTTGCATGGAGTCATCCTTTAGCATACCGTCCAGAAAATAAAGCGAGGTTTCGCGGCCTCCGATTTGTATATCGCGCTGAATCAGATCAAAGCTTTCCTGAATCGGAAGCAGGCGGCTCATCGTATCGCGGTTTTCACGGATTTCTGTGTAAGCAGTTAATTTTTCCGGCATGGATTTGCCCTCCGTTTTTCAAGTGCAGGACGTTTTGCACAGCAGAGATGTACAATAAGCATTCTGCAGCCTGTAAGTTCATTCAGGTAAAGTATGTCCAGAGATGGTAAATTTTATACAGAGACGGAAAAACATCCCGGCGCCGTTTCAGGAAAAAGACTGAAGCGGTGCCGGGATGTTTTGATGCAGCAAACGGAGCAGCTGCGAATCTGGTTCAAAACGTGTTTGCACAATACTTTAAGACTCACCATTTGCGACAACAGGGGTCGGGCGTCTTGAATCAAAGACCTGTGAGGCAGTAAACATGTTGTCAAGAACCGTGGTTCCGCCCTGACTGGATTTGTACAGCAGATAACCGTCAAGGTCAATACGTCCCTGGCGGACATAATTGCTGCGGATTTGTACCCAGTAAGGCTGAGAGCTGTCTACATTGCAGAAGTAATTGTAGCCGGCATTTTTGAAATACTGATACTTTTCATTGTCCGGACTGTAGTCCTGCCAGTCTCCAATATCATTGCCGTGAGCAAAAATGATGGTATCTACCGGGCCAACGACGTTGCGGACATTGTTCACCCATTTTTCATTGTCTGTCTGAAGCTGTTCGACCGTTTTATTGGTTACGCTTAAATGGCCCCAGGTGTGGCTGGCAAATTCCCATCCGCTTTCCTTGATGGCCTCTGCAATTTTCGTAGCTTCGGCGATTTCGGCAGACCGGTCAAAGTCCGGATGCTCAGAAAGCCATTTGCTCTGGTCTTCAAGCAGATTGTCACGGGTCTCGTAATCAGAATCTGTGCGATAACCGAAAACACCGTTGTACCCGGTCAGCGCAATCAGAGATCGGAAGAGCACACGTCTGAACTCCAGTCACCTGATCGTTA
>CAOJHI010000161.1 GCA_948436005.1 uncultured Lachnospiraceae bacterium | reverse complement strand
TATGAAAATACAGATAAAATGTATCCGGTCTGCTACGTGCTTGATGGTTCTGAAGAACTGGCGCAGGAAAATGATGTCGTTGGCTTCCATAATCTGTACGATACAAGAGGCGATGAATTTCCGGAAGTTATTTATGTTGGTATTGACCCGCCAGGACCGGGAGCCGTGCGTACTGCCGCATATGGTGCGCCATTTGGCACTACGATGTTTATGAAAGACCTTGAAAGAGCAGAGATGTTTGTACTGGACGGCTCAGGGGATTATTTTATTTCCTGGATCGCGGACACACTGAAACCGTACATTGATGAAAATTATAGAACCTTAAGCGGTGTGGAGGATACGGCAATTTTTGGTTTTTCCTCCGGCGGAACCTGCGCAATCATTGCCGGGCTGCTGAGACCGGATACCTTTTCAAGAGTTGGCGCTTTCAGTCCGTCTACATGGCTTTGGTCTAACTGGTTCTATGGCGTATTAGAAAATCCAGGTCATATTTATCAGTATGAAACGAAAGATGGAGTTGCGCATAATTATGCAGTGGAGGTAGATAAGATCGCCAACCTGTTTATGTATCAGGGCGGCTGTGACGGTTCTTCCGGAAATGATAAGAATGCCCTGAATGATGTTACAAATGTGTATAACATATTAGTTGAAAAAGGAGCAGGGTATGAAAACCATAAGTATATCAATTACGCTGAAGGAACTCACGGGTATACTGCATGGGCAGAATTTCTCCCGAATTGTCTTCTCACCCTGTTCCCGGATGTTGAATAAACAGATAATAAATTGATAGAGCTATTGTGATCAGAGAGGAAAGATTCTGTTCCTGGCTGCCTAAAGAGACACTGGATACTGGTGTCTCTTCAGGCATAATTTTGTTTGGAGACTGTTTATGAGAAAAAGAATCGTTTTAAAATGGGCTGTTTTTATCATGTTTGGAACAATCGGAGTTCTCCTTGTTTTTCTGGTTGCAAACACTGTTTTGATCAGCAGACCGGATACCGCTGTGAAACCTGATTATTATTTTACGTTTGTCTGTCCTTTATCATGGAACAACATTGCGGGCGGAATAACGGATGCTGATAATGATTATAACGTAAATACGAAGCTGGTAGGCTCTGCCAGCCTGAATGCGGATGGACAGGCAAAGGCAATTATGGATGCGATTATTTCCAGGCCGGATGGAATTATTACTGCGGGCATGGAGGATAATGAGAAACTGAAGAGCGCAATTGATGCAGCTTCAAAGGCAGGGATACCGGTGGTTCTGCTGGACTGCGATTTGCCGGGAACAGAGCGGATTAGTTATACAGGGGCTGATAATATCAGCCTGGGCGCGATGGTAGCTGATAAATTGATAGAAAACACCGAAGGTTTTGACAAGGTTAATGTCTGCCTTATTGTTTCGAATCTCAGGAGTGTGAATCAGAAAGAAAGAGTGAAGGGATTTCAGGAAAAAATCAGTGCCTGTCCGAATATTTCGGTTGAGGGTATCATAGAGTGTGATTCAGAACCGCTGGAAGTCCA
Organism: uncultured Lachnospiraceae bacterium; assembly: GCA_948436005.1. Lineage (GTDB taxonomy): Bacteria > Bacillota > Clostridia > Lachnospirales > Lachnospiraceae > Choladousia. The sequence continues at coordinate 6,272 of CAOJHI010000161.1, read as the reverse complement.
GGAACAGTACCTGAAATTTTGCAGGGAACATCCTGATATTACTGCGGTGTGCTGTATGGAGGGAAGATCCTCCATTGCGATAGGATACATTCTGGAATCCTTTTCCGATGAAAATAAGGAAATACCATTTGTGATAGCTGTGGATTACAGTATGATGGAAGGCGATTATCCGCAGGATTTTGTGTATGCGGCGATTGTTAACCAGAATCGCAGATATCAGGGCTACCTTGCAGTAGAAACACTGGTAAAGTATTTGAAGGGTGAATCAATAGAAGAATTTCAATATTCCGAAATTACCATTTACAATGCAGGGGAATTTGATGACATTGTGGAAAAGGATGAAGCCTATGAGTGGAGCATGTACTGAAACGAGAACGATTAAAGCTGATCTGAACCGCTATTTTCGGACAACTGCATTTTTCTCCCTGCTATTACTGTTATTTTGTGTGATCATGTTGGCCTGTAATCAGATATGGCAGGGATATGAGAATAAAAGACTTTATCAATTGAATGATTTCTATTCCGGTCTCAGAGATATGAATACTACTTACATCAAGTATACCAGATATGGAGGAGACGGAAGGTATGAAAATTTGTTGCGAAGCGGAACGGAATTGGAGCATATTTTATATGAAATTTCAGAGATTCCGGCAGGAGAAGCGTTTCACAGAGAGGTCAGGGATATATCCAGATTATTTGAACAGTACATGGAAAATCTCAGGGCGATAAAAGCTTTAAGGGAAAAAAAGAGTGCTTCTTATGCTGGGGAGAAGGAGGATATGTATGAGGTACAATCCAATATAAACTCGTTTCAGAAAGTCTCTTTATCCATATATACCCAGATTAATGAAGCCTTTCAGTCACAGTATTCTAAAATACTCCAGTGGTTGCAGAAAAACAGTGGAGTCCGGCTTCGGATTATGGGAATTGCGATTATCCAACTTATTTTAACTGTGGCTGCCTGCGTGATTTATCAAAGCATGAAAGCCTCTGATTTGAGTTCGCGGATCAGCGTTCCGCTGGCAAAGCTGGCGGAGCAGATGAAAAAATTCCAAAACAGCGGACTGTATGCCAAGGAGCAGGTGATTCCCCTTCCTGTCTTGAATATAGGAAACGTTGAAACAGCGACTCTGACGGATGGTTTTAATGAGATGATGGCTGAACTGAAAAGAAATGTGAACGAACGGGAAAGCTATCTGAATGCAGAAAACCGTCTCAGAGAAAAAATAATAGAAAATCTGAAAATACAAAAGGAGTTGAAGGAAAATCAGGTGCGTATTATACAGGCAAGAATAAATCCGCACTTTCTTTTTAATACCTTAAATCTGGTATCGCAGTCTGCCTATTTAGAGGACGCGCCGGTCACAGTGAAACTGCTTGGAAAAACTGCGTCCCTGTTGAGATACTATCTTGATTTTTCAGACAAAAAGGTTCTGCTTGGCCGGGAATGGGATGAACTGCAAAATTATGTAGATTTGCAGAAGGAGCGGTTTGGCAGTAAAATTCAGTTTGAAATGCGGATTGAGGAGAAAGCAAAAAAATATTACGTTCCAAGCCAGATTCTGCAGCCAATTGTTGAAAATTCCATTATACATGGGGTTTCGGGATATTCCAGCGGCGGTATGATCCAGATAACAGGGGATCTGAGTCAGGATGAATCCTGGATTATGCTAAGTATAGCAGATAATGGGAAGGGAATGTCTGAAGATCAGAAGAATCATCTGTATGAAGCTTTTTCAAATGGCGCAGGAACAGGGAAGCATGTTGGGCTGGGAAGCATCAGTACAAAACTGAAGTATTACTATGGGGAAAAATCTGATATCACTATTTCAAGCGACCCTGGGGTTGAGACTGTATTTTGTCTGAAGATTCCTGCATTGTTGGAATGATGAAATGGAGACTGTTTTATGGTGAATATTCTTATTGCGGATGACGAGCTTTTTGAATGCCGGGTTTTGGCAAAAATGGTTTCTGAAAATATTACCGGGGTTCATGTGCTTCCTTTTGCGGCGAACGGTATGGAATTAATAGACAATATAAAAGAGTATCATCCGGATATTACCATTACAGATATTAATATGCCGGAAGCAGATGGCCTGACTGCAGTGGAAAAGATAAGAGAGCAGTTTCCTAAAATGAAGCTGATTATTGTGACAGCATATGGGGAATTCGAATATGCAAAACACGCGCTTCAGCTTGGAAGCCTGGATTATATCCTGAAACCGGTTCAGCCGGAACTGCTTATACGAAGTGTAAAAAAAGCCGTTGAAGCAGTTCAGGAAGAACAGAAGGAACATATTTCCGAGAAAGAAAAGAACTGGATCAAAGAGGACTATCATACGCTGATGGTAGAAGGCTTTATGACAAATTTATTACTTGGAGACCTGAGACAGGATCATATTACCAGGCTGTTGGGACTGTTGAAACATCCCTATTATGGAGGGGTTTCTTTGTCTTTTCGGCTGATTGGACAAGACGGAAATTACAATTCAATACAAGGAAACCTGACCAAACTTTTTGACAAAATAAATCATTTACAGGAATGTACATGTATTGCAGGTTCGGTTAACAAGGAACATATTTGTTGCCTGTTTCCCAGGCATCCGGTTTTAAATCAGGAAGTGTGGATACAGAAACAGATCGGGGAACTTGGCGACGTAGTGTCAGAAGCTTCTTTGCTTGTCGCAATTGGCGTTGGAGGTTTCAAGAAAAGTATTCGCGAATTGCCTGAGTCATATAGAGAATCCTTTCAGATATTACGGAATCAGAAGCATTACGGGATTTATAAATTTGAGAAAGATGATTCGGATCCTTTGCGAAACGTGTTTGACCGATGTGTTTATCTGCTGCATGATCGCTTTTTAGAAGCAGCGGAACTGATAATAGGCACATTAAAAAATTATCCGAAATCAATCACTTCCAGGCAATTAACTGTTCAGTTTGGTTACTTTTTAATTCATCTTGAGCGGACGGTGAATAAGAAAGCTCCAAGAACAGGTTTCTGGGCCTCAGAGCTTTTTTTCGGTGAAACGGATATAGAATTATATATGAAAAAGACGTCTGGCTTGTTGCAGAAGTTGTTGGAGAATATTGTGTCAGGAAGTGAAAGAAAGTTGACCTCTAACCCTATAGTAAGTCAAAGTATAGAGTATACGCGCCTTCATTTTGCGGAAGATATCTCTCTGTCGGACGCTGCGGGATACTGTAATCTGAATCCATCTTATTTTAGCAGGCTGTTTACGAAGGAGATGGGAAAGGGGTATTGGGATTTTGTTACGGAGATCAGAATAGAACGAGCGCTTGAGCTTTTGGCAGACCAGGAACGGAGCATCCAGAATATAGGAGAAACGATAGGATATCCGAATGCAAATTATTTTTACAAAATTTTTAAGAAAAAGGTGGGGGTGAGTATTTCTGAAATGCGGCAGTATATACGGCTGTACTAAACTGTATTGGTTTTTAGCATCAGAAGAGGAAAGTAATATGTTAACGAAAGTTGTGGTAAAGAACAACGAAAAACCATGCTGTAGCAGATGACTTAGAGGACAAATTTTGGCAGTTCCACAGCAAATATTTGCATGACAGAGGTCAGGTATTTGGAGCTGTCTCCTTTTTTGCAGTGTTGTATAATGGACACGTAACAAAAACTGATTTGTTCAAAAAAAGAGGAAAGACATGAGAAAAAGGATTTTGGTTGGAGCATTTCTTGGAACGCTGGCGCTTGCATCAGGAACGGTGTTTGCGGGCGAGACAGCAGGCAGTGAAATCGAATCTGTAAAAGTCAACTGTTCCGTACAGTCTCCGGGACAGCGTCTTGATACGATTGAGGTAAAGGTAAAAAATCCGGAAGTATTAAACGGTATCCGGGCAACTGCGTTTACGATGGAAGGAAAATCGTATGGCTGGGGATATGAAAAGGAAGATGGTTTCCGTTCTCATGACGTGCATGACTTTACAGCTACAATATCAAACGCTGTAGTGGAAGATGATACGCTTATTTTAAGCATTTCTGATTTCAACGAGAAATACTATTATGTAGACAGCTATACCGTTACCTGCAGCAGCAATGAAGCGCTGACATTCACGAAAGATCAGGTGACGGAAGTCGTAACACCGGTTGCAGATGATTTTGAGCAGCTCACAAAGAGCTTTGATGGACAGCCGGATCTGGTTTATAATCTCTATACACCGGAAACCGTTGATGGACCGATGCCGCTGGTACTGGCATTCCATGGATCAGGTGACCAGGAAAATACAAGAGCAAACCGTGTGGTTACTGCATGGGCAGAGCCGGCACAGCAGGCAAAATATCCGTCTTATGTACTTGCACCAGTGCTCAGCGATCAGTCAGCAGAGGGTCAGGATATCAACGTCGCACAGGCTGTTTCAGTAGTAAGAGAAATGATTGAGGAAGGCAAGGTTGATGCAGACCGCGTATACGTAACAGGTAAGTCTCTTGGAGGCGGCAATACCGTTCATGCGGCGGCCACAAACAGCGATCTGTTCGCAGCAGCGCTTCCGCTTTGCCCGGCGGCAAAACGTTTTGAAAATGATGATCTGACCGTACTTTCCGACATGCCGGTATGGTTCGTGCAGGGTACGAACGACCAGGCAGTTCCGATTGAGGGGACAAGAGACGCTTATCAGACAATCCTTGGCACAGGAAGCTACAAAGTAAAAATGAAAGAATATTCTCAGGAAGAGATGGCAGCAAGAGGAATCGCAGATGAGAAGCATCATGATGTGGAGATCATCTCTCTTGAGGATGACAAGTATGCAGACTGGCTGTTTGCCCAGAAAAAGTCAGAGGTAAATGACGCGGTGGACTACATCAGGGTCAATACTTCCGTTCCGGCAAGGGGACAGAGGATTGATACGATTGAACTTTATCTGAATGAGGCTCTGGCAGAGGTTCCGGGTGCGGACGCATTTACACTGACCGGCAAGGCATATACCTGGGCTGGCAATCCGGCTACCGGCTACCGCTCTGACGAGACGCATGATTTTGAAGCAACGATTTCCGACGTGACAGCAGAAGATGGAAAGCTGACGCTGACAATCGGCGATTTCCCGGAAAAATATTTCTATGTGGACAGCTTTGACGTAGTATGTGCATCCAATGAAAACCTGAGCTTCACAAAGGATGACGTAAGAGAGACAACAATCGCGGTAGTAGATGAGTTTGACAGCTATTATGTAAACCGGACAGGCGCTTTTGATTATCATCTGTATGCACCGGAGACGAATGGCGAGGCAGTTCCGCTTGTACTTGCACTGCATGGTTCAGGCGACCAGATGAACCTTCAGGCAAACCGTGTGGCAGAAGCATGGGCAGATCCGGCGAATCAGGAAGTACGTAAGGCATTCGTGCTGGCACCGATTTTCTATGACCAGGGCAATGACGCAGCATTTGAAATTTTCCAGGATACGATGAATCTGATCCGCAGGCTGATTGATAAGGGCATGGTAGATCCGAACCGTGTTTACGTGACAGGAAAGTCCATGGGCGGAAGAAATACCGGAAGAATTTTCTCAAGCTACAATGGAATGTTTGCAGCAGCAATGCCGCTTTGCGGTGGCTACAGCGACGAGCTGAAGGATAAAATCGAAAATATCCGCAACAAGCCGATTTGGATTCTGCAGGGCGATCAGGACAGCGCTTCCTTGCTGGACGGCAGCCGCAACCTTTATGCAGCGCTTCAGGAACTGGGCAATGAGCAGGCCAAATACCATGAGTTCACAGTAGCAGAGATGGATGAGGCAGGCATCGGATATCATGACATTGAGATTCTTGCGATGGAAGATCCGCAGTTCATGGAGTGGATGTTTGCACAGACACTTGCAGACTGAGTGAGTACAGGCTGATAAAAAGAACGACTGAAATTATAAAACGAGATAACCGCCAGGGGACTGTTGCGTGAAGCAGCAGTTCCCTTTGGTGCATTGTACGTATTGTGGAGGGGAATGGAAGCAGATGAAGAAATGGCTGGCAGGAGCAATAATTCTGGTTATCATGTTGGGCGGGATCTGGTTTGTATTCGGAAATGAAGAGGAGCAAAGCACGTTGGCTGAGCGGAGGATTACATTTATCTCTCCTATGGCGAATTCCGGATATTGGGGCAACGTGGCAGGCGGAATCCTGGATAAGGGAAACGATTGTGGTATGGATGTAAAATGCGTAGGTTTTTCGGGGCTGAACCTGGATAAACAGATCTATGCAATGGAAAATGCGGTGATGGCAGGCGTGGACGGGATCATCACAGTCGCATATG
>CAOJHI010000160.1 GCA_948436005.1 uncultured Lachnospiraceae bacterium | reverse complement strand
GGAGAGGTGTCTATGCAGGACGCTATAGGGCGAAGCCCTCAAGCGAAATGGAGCGGAGCGGAATAGAGCTTGGCACTGCGGAGTAAAGTGGAGCGCAGAAAATGGATGCTTGCATACGGAGAGGTGTCTATGCAGGACGCTATAGGGCGAAGCCCTCAAGCGAAATGGAGCGAAGCGGAATAGAGCTTGGCACTGCGGAGTAAAGTGGATAGTTATAGAAAGGACTGGTACCTGAAACATGGAAAAAATGGTAAACGTATATTTTTTCGGTAAGAAATATAGCGTGCCTGCAGATCTGACGATCATGACAGCGATGGAGTACGCCGGCTATACCCTGAAAAGGGGATGCGGATGCCGTCATGGATTTTGCGGGGCATGCGCCACGATTTACAGAATTAAAGGGAAAAATGAGCTGAAGACGTGCCTTGCCTGTCAGACGCAGGTGGAAGAGGGCATGTATGTGGCAAGCATTCCGTTTTTCCCGACAGATAAGAGAACGTATGAGATCGAGGAAATTCGGCCGGATCAGCGTATTATGATGGAGCTGTATCCGGAGATTTACAGCTGCATCGGCTGCAATGCCTGCACCAAGGCGTGTACGCAGGATTTAAATGTCATGCAGTATATCGCATACGCGCAGCGCGGTGAATTTGAAAAATGCGCGGAGGAATCCTTTGACTGTGTGAGCTGCGGCTGCTGTTCCGTGCGCTGCCCGGCGGAGATTTCCCATCCAATGGTCGGCCTGCTGGCAAGGCGTCTGACCGGAAAATACCTGGCTCCTGAGTCAAAGCATCTGAGCCATCGTGTGGAGGAGATTCACGAGGGCGCTTACGATGGACTGATTGAGCAGATCATGCAGAAGCCGATCGAAGAGATGAGAGAACTTTACAATACAAGAGAGATTGAGAAATAAGGAGGGATGAACATGTTTACACCGGAAATGCTCGAATCCGTAAAAAAGGTGGAAGCGACGCGTGACGCGCGTATGGGCATGGAGCCAAGACGAATGACCGCCGAGGAGAAGGACACCCTCCTGAAAAAATATCATCCTGATTACCGCCAGGAAGGATTTACCGAGATTCAGATCGGGCCGAACAAAGGCCAGAAGGTGCCGGCAGAGCTCGGTCATCTGCTGCATTCAAACAGCCGTTTGCTGCACGAAAAAATCGACCTGGATAAAGTGGATTATGATGTGGATGTTCTTGTCATCGGAGGCGGAGGCGCAGGTTCCTCTGCTGCAATCGAGGCTCATGAGGCAGGCGCAGATGTTATGATTGTGACAAAGCTGCGCATTGGCGATGCGAACACAATGATGGCAGAGGGCGGCATTCAGGCTGCGGACAAGGAGAATGATTCACCGGTACAGCATTATCTGGATGCGTTTGGCGGCGGCCATTTTGCCGCAAGGCCGGAACTTCTTCGCAGACTCGTAATGGAAGCACCGGATGCTATTCAGTGGCTGAACAAGCTTGGCGTTATGTTCGACAAAGATGAAGAGGGCAACATGGTAACAACGCACGGCGGCGGAACCTCCCGGAAGAGAATGCATGCGTGCAAGGATTATTCCGGTGCAGAGATTATGCGTACGCTGCGTGACGAAGTACTGAACCGCCAGATTCCGGTTGTGGAATTCACTTCAGCCGTAGAGCTGATCAAGGACGACAAGGGCCAGGTGGCAGGCGCTGTTTTGCTGAACATGGAAACCGGGGACTATATGGTTGCGCGGGCAAAGACTGTGATTATCGCAACAGGAGGAGCCGGACGCCTGCATTATCAGAATTTCCCGACCTCGAATCACTACGGCGCAACAGCGGACGGTCTGATTCTCGGCTACCGTGCAGGAGCTCCGCTTCTGTATCAGGATACAATTCAGTATCACCCGACCGGAGTTGCATATCCGTCCCAGATTTACGGTGCGCTCGTGACGGAAAAGGTGCGCTCCCTTGGCGCTATGCTGGTAAATGTGGACGGAGAGGCTTTCATGCATCCGCTGGAGACGCGTGATGTTGCGGCGGCTTCGATTATCCGGGAGTGCTCGGATCACGGCAAAGGTGTAACGACGCCTCTTGGAAGCGGTGTGTGGCTGGATACTCCGATGATTGAACGCATTGGCGGAGAAGGTACGATTGAGAAGCGAATCCCGGCAATGCTGCGTATGTATATGAATTATGGAATTGATATGAGAAAGCTTCCGATTCTCGTTTATCCGACGCTCCATTACCAGAACGGCGGCCTTGAGATCGGCGGAGACGGCTTTACAAAAGCAATTGACAACCTTCTCGTTGCCGGAGAGGCAGTGGGCGGAATCCATGGAAGAAACCGTCTGATGGGCAATTCTCTGCTGGATATTATTGTGTTCGGAAGAAATGCCGGAAAGGCCGCAGCGGCCAGGGCAAAAGAGACAGAGCTCGGCGCGATGAATCTTGACCACCTTGAAGCGTATGCGAAGGAGTTGGAAGAGGCAGGCATTGCATCAGAGGATGTGTCGCCGCTTCTGCTTCCGAATTATGCGCGGCACGAACGCTGACAGACTGTTTTACGGGTGCCAGGGCAGACGGCTTTGCCAAATCAGCATGAATGATGCGGCAAAGCGCTGCATGGCAGGTTTTTCAAGGAGGGAGAAATGGTAATTGTAGAGTGGTTCCGGGAAAACATTATGAGCAATACGCTGATGCTGGTGTTTTTGATTGCCGTAATCGGATACCTGGTGGGAAGTATCCGGATCAAGGGGCTGGAGCTTGGAACAGCCGGTATCCTGCTGGTTGCTCTCGTATTCGGGCATTTTGGAGTGGAGATTCCATCCCTGGTGCGTGAGCTTGGCCTGACCTGTTTTGTGACTTCGGTTGGCTTTATTGCAGGGCCAAAGTTTTTCCGGAATTTTAAAGTAAACGCAAAATCTTATATTTTACTGGGTATTATCATCATAGCGTCAGGCGCGCTGACCTGTGCAGCAGTTATCAAAGTATTTGGCATACCAACGGATATCAGTACAGGTATGATGGCAGGCGCATTGACGAGTACGCCGGGCCTTGCGGCAGCGCTGGAAGCAACGGGTTCAAATGCAGCTTCCGTCGGTTATGGAATTGCATATCCGTTTGGCGTTGTGGGCGTAGTACTTTTTGTACAGCTGATTCCGAAGCTTCTGAAAACGGATATGGCAGCAGAGCGTGCAAGCTTTGAGGCAGCTGCGAATGTGCAGGTAGAGGATTATCATAAGACGAAAAAGGAAGAGCTGTTCTATGCGGACAGTATGGGATTTTTTCCGTTTTCTCTTGCGATTGTGCTTGGCATTGTGCTTGCAAAGATTGAGATTCAGCTTCCGGGCGGCGGCGTGTTTGCACTTGGAACATCGGGCGGTCCGCTGATTGCAGGACTGATTCTGGGGCATTTCGGCCATATCGGAAAGCTGAGTGTGAAGGTGGAAAAGCATATCCTGGAATGTCTGCGGGAATTTGGACTTGCACTGTTTTTGCTCGGCGCGGGCGCGCAGGCTGGGGCAGGCTTTATTGATATTTTGAAGGAACACGGCGTGCTGCTGTTTGTCTATGGAGCGCTTATGACGCTGATTCCGATGCTGCTTGGGTATGTATTTGCCACAAAGGTGCTGAAGCTGAGCCTGTTTAATGCACTTGGCTCTATCTGTGGTGGCATGACAAGTACGCCGGCTCTTGGAACGCTGATCCGTGTGACAGAAACGGACGACGTGGCTTCCGCCTATGCGGCGACGTATCCGGTTGCGCTGGTTATGGTGGTGCTGGGCTGTCAGTTTATCGGGATATTCCTGTGATTTTTCCATTTTGCTTTTTTTGGAGTGCGCGGTCTGCGTGCGCTTGCTATCGAAAGAACGTTGTGTTATAGTTAGGAAAATGGGTTCAGGAGGTAAATACCATGCGTGAGATTCAGGCACAGCAGATTACAGATGTTGTGGAAAAATTATGCATTGAGGCAAATCAGTATCTTCCCGGCGATGTACAGGGGGCGATTCGGAAGTGCCGTGCATGCGAGGACTGGGAAATTGCCCAGGGAGTGCTGGACAAAATTATTACGAATTTTGAAATAGCAGAAAAGGAGAGCGTACCGATCTGCCAGGATACGGGAATGGCATGCGTATTTCTTGAGATTGGCCAGGATGTACATATTGTGGGAGGCAATCTGGCAGAGGCAGTGGATGAAGGCGTGCGCCGCGGGTATGCAAACGGGTACCTGCGCAAATCCGTGGTAAAGGATCCGGTGCGCCGCGGAAATACGGGTGACAATACGCCGGCAATGCTTTATACAGAAATCGTGCCGGGCGAGGAGATCAAAGTAACGGTCGGGCCAAAGGGCTTTGGCAGTGAAAATATGAGTATGATCCGTATGTTCAAGCCGTCCGCAGGGCTGCAGGGAATCAAAGATTTTATTCTTGAGGCTGTGGAGACAGCAGGGCCGAATCCGTGTCCGCCGATGGTAGTGGGCGTTGGTATCGGAGGTACGTTTGACAAGTGTGCGCTTCTGGCAAAAAAAGCTTTGATGCGTCCCATTGATTCCTCCAATCCGGATCCGTTTTATGCGGAGCTGGAAACAGAAATGCTGGAAAAAATTAATGAGCTTGGTATTGGCCCTCAGGGCTTTGGTGGAAAAACGACAGCGATTGGATTGAATATTGAGACAATGCCCACGCACATTGCAGGAATGCCGTGTGCTGTAAATATCAACTGTCATGTGACACGCCATAAAACGGAGGTGATCTGAGATGGAAAAACATATTCAGCTGCCTTTGACGGAGGAGATAGCAAAGACGCTTCACGCCGGTGACAGTGTCTATCTGACCGGCACGATCTATACATCCAGGGATGCAGGACACAAACGGATGTGTGAAGCGCTGGCAAGAGGAGAGGAGCTTCCGTTTGATCCGAAAGATGCGACCATTTATTACGTAGGACCGACACCGGCAAAACCGGGACAGGTAATCGGGTCCGCAGGACCGACAACGAGCGGACGTATGGATGCATATGCGCCTACGATGATGTCTGTCGGTGCGCGCGGGATGATCGGGAAGGGTGCAAGACTCCCGGAAGTTGTTGAGGCAATGAAAAAGTACAGCGGCGTTTATTTTGGCGCAATCGGCGGTGCGGGCGCGCTGCTGGCAAAATGCATCAAAAAAGCAGAACTGATTGCCTACGAGGATCTGGGGGCAGAAGCGCTCCGGAAACTGTACGTGGAGGATATGCCGCTGGTCGTGATTATCGACAGTGAAGGAAACAATCTTTATGAAGAGGGTAAAGCAGCGTATCTTTCATCAAAAAAACAGTAAGAAATGATCAGATTGTTAGAACAACAGGCATCGGAATCCTATCTTGTGGGTGTGCTGCTCGCCATTGCGGGAGGATATCTTGATGTATATACGTATGTCTGCCGGGGCGGTATTTTTGCAAATGCGCAGACCGGAAACATTGTACTGCTTGGAATCAGTGTGGCGGATCAGAACTGGTCAAAGATCGACGGTTATATTTATCCGATTCTGGCCTTTATGGCAGGAATCCTGGTCGCGGAGCTCGTAAAGCGGGGGTTCCGAAACCGGTCTGTGATTCACTGGCGCCAGATTGTTCTGGTGCTTGAGATTGCAGTGTTGTGGACGATTGCGTTTATACCGTCCGGTGTGCATGATTCCGCGGTCAATGTGGCAGTATCATTCGTATGCTCCATGCAGGTGGAGGGGTTCCGTACGTTCCATGGAAACAGTACGTATGCGACGACCATGTGTACCGGTAATCTGCGAAGCGCCACGGAGCAGCTTTTCCGATATAATGTGAGCAGGGATAAACGTGCGATTCGAAAGAGCCTGGAATATTACGGAATTATTCTGTTTTTTATTGCAGGGGCTGTAATCGGTACATTAATTACCAGGAGATTTCAGGAAAAATCAGCGCTGGTGGTTTGCGTGCTGCTGCTGATTGTGTTTGCGATTATGCTGATGCCTGCCGGGAATCCCAAAAGTGAGAACAAAGGGCGCCGCGCGGGATGAAGTATCCTGTGCGGTGTTTTTGTTCTACAGGAAACTTTGTTTTCCATACGATAAGGCTTTTGGTGTTTGTTCTGAATCAGTGCAGAGGTGCTGTATTATTCTTACTGGGAGGAAGTTATATGAGAGGTTTATATTCATCAAAGACGAAAATCCGTCATCAGATTTTTACGGAAATTGCCCGCATGGCCTATCGGGAGGACCCTCCTTCTGTGATTGAAGAGCTGCCATATAAAATCATCCCGGGGGAGATTGCTTCTTACCGGGAGAGTATTTTTCTGGAACGGGCAGTTGTCGGAGAACGTCTCCGTGTGGCAATGGGCATGTCCCTGCGCAGGATATCAGAGCACGCGCCGATCTCGCAGGGCGTGGAAGCCAGCGCGATTGAGGAAAAATACTATGAGCCGCCGCTGATCAATGTGATCAAATTTGCGTGCAACTCCTGTCCGGAAAAGGCGGTTCTGGTGACAGAGGGCTGTCAGGGCTGTCTGGAGCATCCGTGTATGGAAGTCTGCCCGAAAGGTGCCATTTCCATGAAAAACGGGAAATCCTGTATTGATAAAGAGAAATGTGTTAAATGTGGAAAATGTGCCGATGCCTGTCCGTATAATGCGATTATCAAGCAGGAAAGACCATGTTCCAAAGCGTGCGGGATGGGGGCAATTGGCTCAGATGAGTATGGACGTGCTGAGATTGATCAGGACAAATGCGTATCATGCGGAATGTGTCTTGTGAGCTGCCCGTTCAGTGCGATCGTGGATAAAGGACAGATTTATCAGACCATTATGGCCCTGAAAAGTGAAACACCTGTGTACGCGATTGTGGCCCCGGCTGTTGCAGGGCAGTTTGAAGGGCTGAAAAATACGCAGATCCGTGCAGCTTTTCAGGCGCTTGGGTTTACGGATATCCGGGAGGTGGCCACAGGGGCTGATCTTTGCACTATTCAGGAGGCCAAGGATTTTATGGAAGAAGTGCCGGACAAGCTTCCGTTTATGGCAACATCCTGTTGTCCGGCATGGTCGATGATGGCAAAGAAAGCATTTCCCCAGCAGGCAAATTGTATTTCCATGGCACTCACGCCGATGGTACTGACAGCCCGGCTGCTGAAACAGGAGGAGCCGGACTGCAAAATTGTATTTGTCGGGCCGTGCGCAGCGAAGAAGCTCGAGGCAAGCAGGCGCTCTGTGAGAAGCTACGTAGACTTTGTTCTGACCTTTGAGGAGACGGCTGGTATGTTTGCTGCAAAAGAGGTTGATTTTGCTTCGCTTCCAGAAGGGGAACCATTGTCCGGGGCAAGTGCAGATGGCCGCGGCTTTGCGGCAAGCGGGGGAGTGGCGGCAGCTGTCGTAAAAGCAATTAAGCGCCTGGAGCCGAACCGGGAGGTAAAGGTAGTGAGCGCAGACGGGCTTCAGAACTGCAGACGTATGCTTCAGCTTGCAAAAGCCGGAAAATATAATGGTTATCTTCTGGAAGGAATGGCCTGTCCCGGAGGCTGTATTGCCGGTGCAGGGACCATTCCACCGATTAAAAAGTCCATGGCATCGCTGGAAAAAATGAAGCAGGAGGCTCTTTTTGAGGATGCCCTGGATACGCAGTATGAGGACTGTCTGAGTGAACTGGAAAAACTATAGGCATTATATAAAATAAAGGCATACAGGCATAGGCGGAAAATTAGCGTTAAGAGGCGTACGGCAGTCAGAAGAGAGGATGAGGCAGAATGCGCATTGAAAATCTGTGCAAAAGTTATAATGGCCGAAGCATATTCCAAAATCTTACTCTGAGATCGGAAGAGCGTCGTGTAGGGACAGAGTGTGCGCATATGTGTAGATCT
>CAOJHI010000159.1 GCA_948436005.1 uncultured Lachnospiraceae bacterium | reverse complement strand
AGTGGTGACGGTGAGAAAACCGGGAGCCATTGTCCGCGTGGATACTTCGGTACAGCGTGTACAGATCATCAACCCGGACCTGACCGGAGGGACAACGACCGTTGTGGAAGACCCGTCTGTCAAGGGTGCGGAACGTATGAAGATCTATGTGGATGAGGTCGTAAACACAGGCAGCGCTGTTTCAGATTTTGTGATTGACTACCGTGTGCCATATCGTGGAACAGACGACGGAACGCGGGAAGAGGCTCCTGCAGACGGCAAGCAGGTAGAGAGTAATGTATATGCAATCGGTACCGGCGTATGGGAAATGCCGGGAGACCCGGACTCTCCTGAGTATCAGGCTTATATGGATAAGCTGAAGCTCCGCGTATATGCGCTGTGCAGTAAGAACAGTCATGGACCGGCGGAAGAAAATGCACCTTATGAAGCGCCTGGCAGCACCGTTGCCTCAGGGGTTGCGGAGTGGGTTGACCTGACTGCTCTGGTTGGAGCAAAGGATGGACTCAGCCTGACGGAAAATCATATCATTGATGTGACGGCCCTGTCCCGTACAGAGCGGAATCTGAACCGGAGGATGTATCAGATCCGGTTTGTGATTTCTTCAGGCGACCGGGCATATCCGGTACCGGAAGGATTCCGTTTGGCAGTGGATGCAGATCCGGATACAGCCGGCAGCCAGGAAATGGACGTGATTGATCCGAAACATGAAAATCTGAATCCACTTCCGGATTCAATCACAACAACGGTAGGTTTCGGTGATGGAAATATCGTTGATCCGGGCACAACGCAGGTGGGCAGCGCGGCATTTGTCATGGTTACAATGGTAAACAGTAATGACAGAAAGCAGCATGTGAATCATTTTGCATCAGCCTGGGCGAAGTTTGACAGTAATGACGCGCATGTGGGACAGACTTCAGAGCGTTCACGTGCCGGGTACTATATCAGCCGTGAGATGCCTGTATTACAGGTAGACCTGGAGGCGAAATATTTTAAACGGCAGCAGATCGGAAAGGATGAAAAAGGAGCTGCTGTCTTTGGTTACAAATGGGACAGTGATCTGACGATTACAGACACGAGCCAGATGCTGAAATACAGAGCATCTATTTATGACCTTTCCGCAAAAGCGATTGAGGAGGTAGATCTGGAGGCAGCAGCAGACAATGCAACGCGCGTACAGATTTCAACCGTGCTCCCATATATCCAGGCAATCGATTCATCGGTGGAGGATCCGGATGCCGAAATACCAGTGTATCCGAAGTATCCGTATACCTCATATGAGGAGGGGAGTCCAGTGCATGAAGAATACACTTCATCGACGAGGCTGTACCCGGATCAAGCACAGTGGAGCTGGTATGTGGAGCGTGAAGACGGCAGTATTGCAAAGTCACATGGCATCGATAATGTTTCGATTGTAATGTACGATAAGGTAACAGACCTGAACAGCCAGCTGCAGCGCCGTGTTATGACGTGGAGTGCAGACGGATATCTGGAGCCGGGACAGAAGCTGATTATTGAGTACCTTGTGCCGGTAAATACAGAAAGTTCTGGACTTGACAGTGCAGACCTTCTGACGTGTAAGGCCTATGCGTTTAAGCCGGGCGCTTTTATGCCGTATATCCCGGTTGTAGAGGGAAGCCATTCTACGTATGCATTTGAGCTTGACAAGCGTGATATTAACAACAATGGGTTGAAAAACAGTGAAAATACGCTGGTGAAGACTGTTGGAGGTATTGGATTCGGAACAGGGCGAAGTCTGACGCGTATGAAAATATCGCGATCGGAATACGGAAGCGGATTAAATGCAGAAGGAAACAATGATAAGCATCCGTCGCTCGTGCCGGAAGGCTCTGAGTATTCGTTTGCCTCAACGGCGCTCAACCCGACAGAGACAACATTCGCCCAGCCGGTAATCTACGATGTGCTTCCGTATGTGGGAGATACGGCGATTATGCCGAGGAATGCAGAGCATACGCAGGCAAATCCAAGAGGCACCAAATGGAGCGGTATCCTGAATCTGGATTCAGTAGAGGTATTACTGGGAAATAAAGCGTTGACAGACGGCAAGGATGTGACGATCTGGGTAGGACCGTTTCATTACGGGGCAAACGGAGCAGGTATTGTAAAGATTCCAAAAGAATCTCTGCCAGGCCTTATCGATACGTGGAACAAGGCATTTTATGATAATCTCAGAAAGACAGATGCGGCGAAGCGAAAGTATTTTGTAAAGCTGAGCGATCTGAAAAAGCTGAAGGGCACAGAGGCATATGAGGACCTGGAGCGTTATGTGCAGGCGATTTATGTAGAGCCAAAGGACGGTTTTGAACTTGGCATGATGACCAAGATGGTGCTGTCGTACCAGATGAAAGCACCTCTGAACCTGCCAATGTATCCGGGCTATACGCCGGAGAGCAGTCCGGGCGCTGTGCTTTCGAGCGCAGTCAAAGAATTCTGTTCGTACAACAGCTTCGTAGTACAGGCGCAGGGCGAAGAACCTACGGAATCCGCGTTTGTCGGCGTATATCTCGATGCGCCGGGAGACAAGGGATATATCGGACATTATGTGTGGATGGATGAGGATTACAGTGCGAAGTTCACAGATGATGCGGAGTACCTGCAGCGGGACGGCCGGTGGATTCGGTCTGGCGGCGCAGACCCGGGAATCAATGGAGTAAAAGTAGAGCTTCTTTCTGAAAAGGGATATCCGGTTAACCGTCTCGGAGAGCCGGTAGTAGAGTATGGCGGAAAGTACTGCCTCGTAAATGAGGAGACAGGCGAACTGCTGCTGGATACGTCGGATAATCCCATTTACACGCTTTATGGACCAGAGTATTATATTACGGAAAACGATGCTTACGGAAATCATGGTTACTACGTACTTTCCAACCTGACCCCAGGGGATTACAGGCTGCGTTTTACGTTCCCAGAGGGCGTTTACGATGAGCATGCAATCACGACAAGGCTGCTCGGAATGACGAAGACGGGAGTACAGGTATTCCGGCCAAATGACAGGCTGCCCGACCTTGGTACAAAGGGAAGCGGCATTGTGCCGTGCGACAATGCATTGGTAAACAGCCTGACGGTTCAGATGAAAACTGCGGTACGTGTTGACGCGATCGGGACAGATCCGTCTACATATGCAGATTATGATGAACGGATGACTTCTTATGATCTTGGTATTGCACCGGCCTATATTTATGGCGGGTATGCATGGCAGGATGAAGGAGAAAAAGTAGATGGAAAAGGAGGAACAAACGGATATATAGACAGCAATGAAACACGTCTGCAAAATGTACGGCTGAATATTTATGAGATTCTTTCAGACGGTACGAGAACGCTGACCTACGACGGTGACGGTGAACTGACCAAGGATATCCTGACAGACAAGAACGGGTTCTTCCAGGTTTCACTGTATCCGCACCGCAGTTACGTGATTGTAGCCGATACAGGGCTTCTGGATACAGTATATGAACCGACGCCGGTTACGCACAGTACGTATCCGATGGAAATGTCAAATGACAACGACCTGGTCTACAAGACAACCGAGATGGAGATGGCGACATCGATGTTTACGTCAGGGCCGGTGTACAAAGACGGTAAACCGATCATGAATGACAAGGGAAGCCACGGGCCGTTCCTGAGCATTGGCCTGGGATTTGTAGAAGTCGGAAAAGGTTATATCGGAAAATATATTTTCAACGATAAGAACTATGACGGACTCCGGGACATGTACATTAATGATGAAGGCTATCCGGCAACGGAGCCGGGAGTTGACCGCGTTCGTCTGGTACTGGAGCAGTATTATTATGACAGCGGCGAATGGAAGTTTGTGGATGATATACAGGAACAGCTCAGCGATGGTTCCTCATATATCTTCTCCGGTGTAACGACAACGTATACGGCAGGTAAGAAGAAATATCTTGCAGGTTACAGGGTCAAAATGGATCTGAACAGTCTGCCGGAAGACTTTGTTCCGTCAAAGTACCGGATGGGAAATGGAACGTCAGACAGCGACCTTCCGACCGTTGATTTAGGCAAAGAACCCAATAAGGGCTCGCTCAGCAGCGAAGAGGATGGCGATTACCGGTATATGAATCAGGAGATTCTGATTATTTCGGATTTTGCAACAGAGGATACGCTGGATGAGTACAAGCTGACAGTAGAAGGCGTGACCTATGATCTTTCCAAAGCGCGGACCGTACTTGATACGGATGCTGCTCTGGCTACTGTGGATTATGCAGTGATTGAAGGCGTGATCTGGGACGACAAGAATTATGACGGACAGCGGGGAACGTACAAGGATGAGGACGGAAATGTGGTGTCTGAACCTGGTATGACCGGAATCAGTCTGCAGCTAGTACCGTACGTATATGATGCAGGCGGCTGGAAGCTGCTGAAGTCAAAAGATCTGGATGATCCGGGGGATTATGGCCGTTACGTTCCAATGACCGTTACAGACGGAAAAGGCGCTTATGTGTTTGACCAGGTGGTTTCGACCGCATACGTTGGCGGAAAACGATTGCTGACAGGATATCGGGTTAAAATCATTACAAATTTTGCCGGTAAGTGGTACGGAATTACAAAATACCGTCAGGGAGATCCGGCGACAGACAATGATCTGCGCAAGGAGAACGGAGCACTGATGTTTGGTGAGGCTGACGAGATTATCGTTGTGGCGCGTGAGGTTAAGGAGAGCAATCTGCGAAAAGAGTACGGAGATACAGCGCTTCGCAATCAGGAACAGATGGTAATTCACAATGCGCTCGGCTATTTTGACGTCAATAAGGTAGTTGATGATCAAAAGGGCGGCGATGCAGGACTAACGAAGCTCCGCCGTAATTCAGTATCGGGCCGTGTATGGGAGGATACAAATTATAATGGTATTCTTGATACCGAAAAAGGAACGGACAGCGAGCCGGAAAAGGGAATGGAAGGCATTGAGGTAAGCATTCGCCGCTACTATCTGAAAAAGGTACAGAGCAGTGAAGAGGCTGGTACCTGGATGGAAGATACCGAGTTTAATGATGAGGACAGGACCGTTACAACAGATGCGGACGGAGCGTATTGCTTTGAAGATCTGGAGGCACAGGTTTACAGAGAAGGTATCTATTATCTTGCAGGTTATAAAGTCTTTGTAAAAGAACATCCCGATTTGTCTGTTTATGCGGTTACGCGTTACCGGCAGGCAGAAGAGGATGGGCAGACAGACAGTGACCTGAGGCCGGACCGCAACATGACTGAGGAGAAAGAATACATTATACTGTCAGAATCATACAGTCAGGCAGAAGGACAGGCAATGCTGAAATACAGCACCTATATGGTAAAATACGGAGATCGCTATTACGATATGGTGACAGCGCTTCCAAGAGGCGGATATGATGCCGGTTATCGTAAATATCCAATGTCCAGTATCACCGGATTTGTGTTTGAGGACCTGAATTATGATGGCGTCCGCAATACAGATACAGGGGACCCGCTGCAGGAGGAAGGATATTCCGGACAACTGCGTGAGGCGCTGAATGACACCGGTGAAGAGATTGTCGTGACAGCAGTGGGCTATTATTATGATGATGGCTGGAAGCTGTATCTGGATGCAGACGGCAATCAGGCAGAGTATACGGCAGTGATCGGACCGGAGAGTGACGGTACGTACAAGCTTGAAGTCCCGACAAAGTATCGGGTAGATGACGTTAACTATCTGGCAGGCTATAAAATTACAGTGAATCTGGTTCCGGAAGGTTATCATACAACCAGGTATATGAGCAATAAAGGGAAAGCAGATGACAGTGCGCTGCTCCGGTTTGGCAAGAATGATTACCGCCTCACAAAGACCGATAAAAAGCAGGTGTACCGTGGTACTTCCCAGGAAGAGCTGAAAGGATTTGCAGTGCCAAGTGCGGCATTCAAAGAGGAAGAGGCCAAAACAAGCTTTAATATGTCAGCCGGATATGATATGGCAGCAGACCGGCCGCTGTATCATTACAACATTGGTTATAAAGCATGTAAGCCTTCTTCGATTGAAGGAATTGCTTTCTTTGACAAGACAGATAATGGTCAGTATGATGCAGTGCCTGAAGGAGGTGCCGGAAACGGAGTATATGATGCGCCGATGGCCGGAATCCGGATTGGTTTGAAGCGTTATTTGTGGGATGCGACAGCTGATACGTGGGAACTGGCTCAGGATGAACCGACGGACCCGGACAATCCGGATGAAGCTTATTTCCTGATTACGGAGACAGCAGATGACGGAAGCTATTGCTTTGAGGAGCTGCTGATTCATGAGGAACTCGGAGACCGAAGTGAATTCTCATCCTTGTACGGTTATGAGATCTGGCTTCTTGATCTGCCGGAGGATGAAGAGGGCCGGCAGATGGCGGCCACATACTATCAGACGAATGAAAACAGCCTGGACAGTGCTCTGGTGGCAGGAAACTGTCAGGTAATCAAACGGCAGGGCAGTGCAAGTCTGGCAAATGGTGAGTGGAAAGCAGGATTTATCATGCTTGCTTCTCAGATTACAGAGGACATGGAAGAGTATGAGTATTCTTATCTCATAGACGGATATGACTGTGTTGGAGCAGAAGCGCGTGATGGCTACAATCTTGGCTTTATCCGGTACCAGGAAGGAAGCATTTCCGGAAATGTCTTTGACGATGTGGATTATGACGGTATCCTTGGCAGCGGAGACGGCAGCTTTGCAGACGTGGAAATCGGCCTGAAGCGGTATTATTATGATGCTGCCAAGCATAGCTGGGTTCAGGATCATCCGGAAGACAAGGAGTACTTTGAGACTGTCAAAACGGATCAATCTGGCAATTATCGCTTTGAAGGCTTAAGTACCTACAAACATGTAGATGGTACGAATTGTCTGTATGGCTATGAGCTGTGGATGGTTCATGGAATCGAGGAAAAGGGCGGCTATGCAGTTACGAGATACCAGGAGCAGAAGGGTGTTGCGGACAGCGCACTTACGCAGGATCGCCGGATTATAAAAGCAGATACGAGTCTGGAAGAGATGAAGGATGGTATGCTGGTGGTAGCCAGAAAGGTGGACCCAGAAGAAGGCGTGGATAAAATTTATCTTGTGGAGGGTTACGACATTGTAAGGTCCCGAAACCTGAAAGATTACAACGCCGGTTATACTGCATATAAGCCAGGAAGTATTGAAGGAATTGTCTTTGAGGATGTGGACTACGACGGTGTTTATACGCCGGGAGTGGACCGGCCGGCAGCGAACGCACATATCGGTATCAAGCGGTTCTACTACGATGAGGCAGCGCGCAGCTGGATTCAGGAACTTCCGGAAGACGAAACAGAGACGGAGGAAACGGAAGACCAGACGGAAGCGACAACGGAGAAAGAAACCGGGAAAGAAACCGAAAAAGAAACGGAAGTCGAAACCGAAACTCAGACGGAAGACGCGAGTGAAACCGTGACAGAGAGTTCAAGAATCCGGATGCAGGAAGATACAATATTGCAGATGCAGGTACAGGCAGGAAGCCGGAAGGCTGAGACAGAGGATATGAAAGAGTATATCCTGGATGTATATACAGACCAGAACGGACGGTACAGGATTACAGATCTTCCGGTATTTATGGCTCAGCCTGAAACCGGGGAACCGGAAACGGATGAAACCGGCGAGACCGGAGAAATTCATTCAAAGCAACAGGAAGATATACCTGCGGGACATTATCTGTACGGCTATGAGCTCTACCTGCTGGATGATGAGCGTTATGCGACAAAGTATCAGATTGGAGAAGGAACAGAAAGTGCACTCAAACCGGAAAATCGTCAGATTATCAAAAAAGACACAGAACTTCCGGAAATGAAGAATCAGCTTATTGTGCT
>CAOJHI010000158.1 GCA_948436005.1 uncultured Lachnospiraceae bacterium | reverse complement strand
ACACCGGCAGTTACGACAAGAGGACTTGTTGAGGCAGATATGGACACGATCGCTGAAGCAATTGCAATTATGCTGAAGGATGAGGCTGATTGTGAGACGCGCGCACGTGCACTTGTGAAGTCTCTGACAGATAAGTATCCGTTGCTGTAAAGGATGCTGAGGCAGTGCTTTTTAATATGTAATGATTTTCGGTAAATATAAAAAGAAATATGGAAAGCAGGAGCCGTTGTAAATATATTGCAACGGCTCCTGCTAATTTCACAAATATTAGGGAGCTGCGTACGGACTGTCTGCTGAAAATACAGTGTTTTTTCATAGAAATCTGCAAAGAATTATTTGCAATAATTTTCCTGTTTTTGTGACGAACCGGAGTTTTATGCGTCATATAGACAGAAAAATCGAACTCAATAAACTGGTATTGAGAGGATTTTAAAGGAGGTTTGCAGGGGAAGGGAATTTGTGAAAATTCCGTGTCTTTAAGAACTATTAAGAAAAAATGTCTTTTATTTCAAGATAATTGTGGTATAGTGATGAAGTAAATTATTTTGTTCGAAGGGGAGTATTTTGATGAAGAAATTTGTAGTTACCGTATTGGTCCTCGGTATATTGGGCGCGGGCGGATACGGTGTTTATCATCATTTTTTCGAAAATGAGGGGGAGACGGAGCGTGTTTCTTCAGACGCAGAGAACGCTGTATATGTGGATTTGATCTCAAATATAACAGGTTTCGGAAGCGGAAACGGACTGATTGACCGCTATGGCGGAAAAGTAGAGCCGCAGGCTACGCTGGAAGTGAAGCTTGAAAGTGACCGGAAGGTAGAAGAGTGCTTTGTCAAAGAGGGGGACGAGGTACAAGAGGGACAGCGGCTGTTTATCTATGAGACGCAGGAGGATGAGGACAAGATTGCTCAGGCAGAGATCGATATTGAAAAAGCAGAAGGAGATATTGAGGTTGCACAGAAGGCGATCAAGCAGTATGAAAAAGACAAGGCCAATGCAACAAATTCCGACGATCAGCTTATGGCTACGACGAACATCCTGTCCACTCAGAATGAGATTAAATCAAAAGAATATGAGATAAAGACAAAAAAGCTTGAAATGGAGAGGCTGCGTGAGTCAATTGCAGGCGCGACTGTGACGGCAGACATGGCCGGTATTGTCCAGAAGATTTCAGACTCTTCCGGGCAGGATAATTATTATGGCTATGGTTATGGTTCAGGTGGAGACAGTGCATACATAACGATTCTTGCAGCGGGAGATTACCGCATTAAGGGAAGAATCAATGAGCAGAATATGAGCCAGATCGACGTAGGGATGCCGCTTATCGTCCATTCGCGTGTGGATGACTCCCTTACCTGGAACGGAACGATAACAGAGATCAAGACGGACAATACGGATGAGGAGAACAACAACAATTTTTATTACAGTGGTATGAGCTCTGATTCCGGTTCTTCCAGTTATGCGTTTTATGTGGAACTGGAAAATTCGGAGGGCCTTATTCTCGGCCAGCATGTTTATCTGGAACCGGATCTTGGCCAGGAAGAAGAAAAAACAGGACTGTGGCTGGAAGATTATTATATTATACAGGAGGACGGCAAGGCCTATGTATGGATGGCAAACACTTCAAATGTAATCGAAAAGCATGAAATTACGTTGGGCGAATACGATGAAGAGCTGATGAAATACGAAGTGACAGAAGGACTTGACGCAGAGGATTATATTGCATATCCCATGGATACGATACAGGAAGGCGACCCGGTGATCTATAATGATTATACAAGTATGGGGCTGGGCGGTATGAATCTGGATGGAATGGATATGGGAGATATGGGCCTGGACGGCATGGACATGGGTGAAATGGATCTGGACGGCATGGACATGGGCGAAATGGATCTGGACGGCATGGATGAGATGGGTGAAATGAGCCTGGATGGTATGGACATGGATGGGGAAATGCTTTCAGATCCGGAAGCGGATATCCTTGATTTGGATGCGGACAGTGATTCAGGTGAGGAAATGTTGGATGCCTTTGATGCAGACAGTGATTCGGGTGAGGAAATGCTGGATGCCCATGATGCAGACCGCGATTCAGATGAAGATGTGCTGGATCTGGATGAAGAGGCAGATTTTGATTCAGACGAAGATGCCGGGCAGGAAAATTAAGGCGGGGAGGTTTTTTTGTGATCCTGAAATTAGATCATATATATAAAGATTATATTCAGGGAAAAATGACGGTCCCTGTACTTAAAGATGTCAGCTTGCACGTAGAACAGGGGGAATATGTTGCAATCATGGGACCTTCCGGTTCTGGCAAATCGACGCTGATGAACATAGTCGGCTGTCTTGACCGCCCGACTTCCGGTGAATATGAGCTGGCAGGCAAGAATATTCTCAAACTGAATGATAAATCGCTGGCGGATGTCAGGCTGAACAGTATTGGATTTGTGTTTCAGAACTTTCAGTTGCTACCGCGTATGTCGGCCCTGGATAATGTTGCGCTTCCGCTGATTTATGCGGGAGTCCGCAAAAAAGTGCGCCGGGAAAAAGCAAGGGAAGCACTCATTCGTGTCGGACTGGAAGAGCGTGTGAGCTTTACACCGTCACAGCTGTCCGGAGGACAGAAGCAAAGGGTTGCAATTGCACGGGCAATGGTAAACCGGCCGGATATTCTGCTTGCAGATGAGCCGACCGGAGCTTTGGATTCAAAGTCCAGCAAGCAGGTCATGGAGCTGTTTCAGAAGCTGAATGATGAAGGGGTAACAGTGATTATGATTACACATGACAGCGGCATTGCAGGACATGCGAAGCGTGTGGTTACGATATTCGACGGCGAGCTCTCAGAACAGAAAGGGGAGGTGGCTCAATGAAAATTAGGACAGCGGTAATCAGCGTCGTGGTTTCAGCAGCGCTGGTAGCTGGAGCCGGATACGGAGCGTATCATGCAATGCAGGGAAGCAGGACACCGGTAGAAGTGGTGCCTGTTTCAAATGTAAATACAGGATATTGGGGAGGTTCAGAATCCTTTTTTGGCAGTGTGACTTCCCAGGTAGCACAGACAGTACAGTTGAATGAAGATTACAGCATTGCTGAAATTTTTGTAAAAGAAGGAGATGAGGTTACTGAGGGGACACCTCTTTTTTCTTATGATATGACGCTGCAGGAACTGGAGTATGAGATGGAGGAATTGACGCTCCAGACGCAGGGACTTACTCTGACAAAGCTTGAAAAGGATCTGGAAAAGCTGAAAGGTACCAGAGCGACAGCATCTCTGGAGAGCCGGAGACCAGTCATGACTGCATCTTCAGGTGAGGAGGAAGTGCTTGAGGAGACGTCCGGAGACGCAGCAGCGGCTGAACAAAACGCAGTACCAGACAGTCCGGTGGGTATCGAAAGCCAGGTCATACCGGAGGATGAAGAACAGGGAATCCTTGACAGCGTAGAGCAGGAAGTACCAGGTACGCAGGGAACTCAGACAGAAACTCCCGGGAGTTTGCCGGGCGGTACGACGGGCGGACAAGGAAATTCCGGCGGATTGAAGATTGAGGGCATGGAAGTGGTAGGCTCTTCCGGAGAGAATGCGGAAGATCTGACTCTCATAGACAGTGTGATCAGTTATGAGCGCCTTGTACTGGCGATTGATGTACTGTTCCGTTCATACGGAGACGAGTTGCGGGCAGAGGAAATCGGCAGTGCGGTAGAAGAGGCAGTTGCTTATTATCGGAAGCATCTGGCGGATGAGAAGATTACACAGGAGCAGGATGCAGAAGACAGGACTATTGAGATACGGACTTATGTCCTGAAAGAGCAGATCGGAAAGGTATTGGGGGAGGAAGATTACGAGAAGCTGCTGACTATCAGCAAAAAGATGGATGAATACCAGACCCGATATGTAGATATGCTGATTTTTGAAACTTCCAGAATTGATCCCGCCGATACAGCCGGATTTTTGGAATCCATGAATCAGATTCAGAAATCTTATGATTTTCTGACAACTACACAGCAAAGGGTAGTTCAAAATGTGGCAGTGTGGCAGGAATTGAAAGAAAGGGCACAGAACCTGCCAAAGGACAGCACACAGACGGAAGAAAATGCAGGACAGGAAGTGCAGACCGAAGACGGAACCGTTTCTGAACCAGAACAGACGGATGCAGAACAAAACAATACGGAGCAGACAGATACAGAACAGACCAGTACAGAGCAGGGGACGGAAAACCAGGACGGAACCGGTAATGTTGAAAATCCGGATGGAACAAACAATACAGGCGACGGCCAAGGGGAAACCGGGGATATTACCGGGAACGAAAGTGAAGTACTGACAGAGGTTCCGGGCGAGGTCAGCGATATACCGGAGACTGAAGCTTTGGGTGAGACAGAAACGCTAGTTACGGAAGCACTCGAGGGAAGTACATACGGCGCGGAGGTTCCGGAGGAGAAGGAGAGCTATACGCTTACCATTTATGATCCGGCAAAAGGGCCGGAGCCTGAGGTTTTGGAATACGAAGAAGGCAGTCTGGTGGTTTCGCTGAAAGCAAAGGAGGATGATCCGACGCGAACCTTTGTGAGATGGGAAATCACAGACCCTGGCCTGAATGAGCTGCAGGGCTGGGAACAACCGGATTGGACAATACCAGGTCCGACTTTTACTATGCCGTCTGTGAACCTCACAGTTACTGCAGTTTATATTGACAATATTGATCAGATTGATGTTAAAATCAATACATTTCTGGCAATGGCGGACTATGTATTGCAGGAAGGCGCTGCTGAGGCATTGGAGGCTCAGGGGAAGGACTATGCGACAGAACTGGGCACTGCTGTGGCATTTTACCAGCAGTGGCTGTGTTATAATCCGGTTGATATTGTAGATACGCCGTATGATGAGGCTGATATGAGCAAGTTTCAGATGCTGGAAAATGTGGAACAGTATCTGAACGAAAAATATCCGGAGGAAAACAAGGCGCAGCAGATGAAGGACTTTTATAAAGAGCTGAGTATCCGGTATGCAAGAGCATTGTTTGACAAATTAGACCCGAACGATCTTGTTAGAGTGGATCTTGACGAGGCAACCAGAGTTTATCGTGTTCTTGGTGAAGAGTGGCGGTTTGAGCTTGAGGCCAGATGGCAGGAAGAACAGATGCAGAAGACTGAGCAGGATGGAAGCCTTTATGAGACAGAACCAACAGACCCGGGGATTGGGGATGATGGAGAGGACGACGAGGAAGAAAGCGAAGATCCGGACCAGAACCTGGGCGGTATGACACCTGCGACACCGGCCAGCATCGGCGATTTACTTGCAGTGTACAATGTGTACATTCTGTTCCAGGATTATCAGAAAATGGACCCGGATGCATCAGAGGACAGCAAATTTACGGCACTTCAGGCAGTGGCGAGACAATATAATACCCTGACAGAAGAACAGAAACTGCTTGTTATGCAGCAGAACCCTGAGCTTGTTGCAACGCTGCAGCAGTATGGTCTGTGGGAAGAACCGGCGATTCCGGAACCAGATCCGGGCGATGACTGGGGCGGATTTGACGATTTTGGCGATGAAGGGTATACAGCCAGTGAACTCAGAGAAATGATTGAGGAAAAGGAATACGAGATTAAAACGTGTAAGCTTGATATAAGAGAGACAGAGCTGAACCTCAAATCAAGAAAAAGAGTTCTGGATGGAAAAGTGGTCAGGAGCACGCTGGACGGAACAGTGGTAGGGATTGGTACGGCTGACGGAGAATCAGACGACGACTATTTTGTGAAAGTGACGAATCAGACAGGACTGTATGCAAAGGGCTCGATGAATGAGCTGGCTCTGGAAAAGATTCATGTGGGCGATACGATTTCCGGCATGATGACGAATACAGGCATCAGTTTTACAGCAGAAATTAAAGAAATTTCAAGCTATCCGGATCCGAATGGCGGCAACATGAGTTTCGGCACAGAGAATACGAATGCGTCGTATTATCCGTTTTTTGCTAAAATTGATGATGTGGAAGGCATTGAAGAAGGTGAGGCGGAGATTCAGCTTTCCGGAACACTTACTACGAATTCAGACGGAATTTATCTGGAAAAATATTTTGTCCGGACAGAGAGTGACGGAAGGTCATATGTGTATATGCAGGGGCCGGACGGCAAGCTGAAAAAACAATATATTCAGACAGGCAAGACCATCTATTCCTATGCGATTGAGATCGTTTCCGGATTGGAGCTTACGGACCGGATTGCATTTCCTTATGGAAAAAACGTGGTGGAGGGAGCTGACACGAAGGAAGTAGATGCATTGCAGGATGCCTATATGTAGATGCGGAGGTGTAAAATTTGCTTGAAAATGTAAGACTGTCGTTTCAGGGCATCTGGTCGCATAAAATGAGATCATTTCTGACGATGCTTGGTATTATTATTGGTATTGCCTCGATTATTTCGATTGTTTCCACGATTAAGGGAACAAATGAAGAAATCAAAAACAATTTGATCGGTTCCGGCAACAATACCGTAGAGGTGGTGCTGTATCAGAACGGGTATACGTACACGATTTATTCAGAAAGTGACATTCCGCACGGTATCCGGGAGGTTTCGGATGAAGTCAGGGAGCAGATTCGCGATCTGGATTCAGTGGAAAAGGTGACGTGCTACAATGAAAGGCGGAATACGGACAGCGTTTTTTATCTGAATAACGAGGTAAATGGCGTGTCAATCCGTGGAATTGATACAGAGTATTTTTCTACATCAGGGTACACGGTGCGCAGAGGAAGGAATTTTATTGAAGATGATTACAAAAAATTCCGGAAAGTATTGATCCTTGACCAGACAGCTGCGGATTCGATGTTCCAAAATGACGACCCGATCGGAAAAACGATTGAAATCAGCAAGGTTCCGTTTACGATTATCGGCATTGTGGACGCAGTGAAAAAGTTTACTCCCACGATTTCCACAGTGCAGGATTATTACAGCTACATGAGCGAGGATTCCGGAACAATCTATATGCCGAAAGCTTCCTGGCCGATCGTATACAGCTATGATGAGCCGGAAAATGTCATTGTACGGGCCGCAAGTGTGGATGATATGGAGAATGCGGGAAGACAGACCGCAGAGATTCTGAACAAGACGATATCCCCGACTCAGACGGAGACAAAATATAAGGCGGATGATGTTCTGGAACGTGCACAGAGACTCCAGGATTTAAGTTCCGCAACGAATAACCAGCTGATCTGGATTGCCAGTATTTCGCTTCTTGTCGGAGGAATCGGCGTTATGAATATCATGCTTGTATCGGTCACGGAGCGTACGAGTGAGATTGGTCTGAAAAAGGCAATCGGTGCGCAGAAAGGCTCTATTTTGGGGCAGTTCCTGACAGAGGCAGCGGTACTTACCAGTATTGGCGGAATCATCGGCGTTGCTTCCGGCATCGGCATGGCACAGATCATTAACAAGGTGTCCGGGGTAGCTGTATCCATCAGTGTTCCGGCTTCTGCAGTTGCAGTTTTGTTTTCCATGCTGATTGGTATTATTTTTGGATTGCTTCCGTCTGTGAAGGCGGCGAACCTTGATCCGATCGAGGCGCTGCGAAGAGAATAAGAAGCGGCAGAAAAGTGTGTGGAAGCGGCAAAAAATATGCAAAATGTGGCAGAAATACGGTAAAAATATGAAGAAAGGGCTTGCCTGAGGGCAAGCCCTTATGTTATAATACCAAAGTTGCCAAATTAAACACGCATGTGGATTCCGGAGACGGTGCCAGCACAGGCGGAATATCTGACAGATCAGGCAGGGCCGGAGATGCCAGACAGACGGCGGCCGGGAGTTGACCGGCAGGAGCGGGTCTCTTTGGAAGCGTGAGACATGCGGAAGAAAACAACCAAAAGGAGAAAAGACATGAGCGTAATTTCAATGAAACAGTTACTGGAAGCCGGTGTTCATTTCGGACATCAGACAAGAA
>CAOJHI010000157.1 GCA_948436005.1 uncultured Lachnospiraceae bacterium | reverse complement strand
GTAACTTATTAAATTTATAGCTCTTGTGGCTATATCATTATTATACTAGGAGGGATTAAGGTGTTCGGAGAGTGCCATGCGCACCTTTTTATGGATGGGAAAAATTACCGGGCAGCGGTTGCACTGCATCAAAATGGCGTGCAGGAAGCGGATATCAGAGAAAAGCTGGGTCAGTATCAGGCTGCAGGTATCCGGTTTTTGAGAGAAGGCGGAGATGTGCTGGGCGTGTCCAGGAAAGCTGCGCAGCTTGCACCCGAATATGGAATTATATACGTATCTCCGGTATTTGCCATTCATAAAAACGGCCATTACGGCAGAATTGTCGGGCGCGGGTTTGATAATATGAAAGAATATGCGGAACTGGTCAGGCAGGCAGCGCTGGAGGGCGCGGATTTCATCAAGGTAATGTTTTCCGGAATCATGGATTTTGACAGGGGCGGGGAACTGACGGAGGCGCCTCTTTGCCGCGGAGAAATCCGTGAAATGATACATATTGCGCATGAAGAAGGGTTTGCAGTGATGGCGCACGTAAATGGAGCGGGTGCTGTGCTCGATGCAGTGGAAGCAGGCGTGGACTCTGTGGAGCACGGGAACTTCATGGATGACGATTGCCTGCATGCGCTGGCTGAAAGCCAGGCTGTGTGGGTGCCGACTTATGTGACAATCACGAACCTGATCGGGAGCGGCCGGTTTGAGGATGTTTGTCTGGAACGCCTCAGAGAGCGGCAGGGAGAAAGAATCCGGCGCGGCTATGAGCTTGGTGCCAGGATTGCGCTGGGCAGTGATGCCGGGGCGTATATGGTGCCGCACGGACAGGGAGTGGCGGACGAGTACAGAGAGTTTCAGCGTCTGCTCGGTGCGGGCAGCGGGCTGGACAGACGGCTGCAGGAGGCAGAAGATGAAATCAGGAACAGATTTTCCGGGAGAATGTGACCTGAGGAAAGATGCATGGCTGATTTTGTAAGAGAATTTATTCGGTGGCCAGGAAGCGTATACTACATGAGGAGAAGAGGACAAAGGAATGGATTGGAAAACACTGTTATGCCCGCAGCGCGCACGTTCTACAGTGTCGCGTTCTTCAGGGGGACGGGACTTGCGGAGTGAATTTGAGAAGGATTATCACAGGATAATTGTCAGCGCATCGTTTCGGCGCCTGCAGGATAAGACGCAGGTGTTTCCGCTCGATAAGAGTGATTTTATCCGTACAAGGCTGACACATTCTCTGGAGGTGTCTTCCATTGCGAAATCGCTGGGGCAGAACATTTGCCAGGATATCCTGCAAAACGGCCGGGATGAGCATTTTGACTGGCCTATGAAGGAGGATGTCTGCAATATTCTGCAGTGCGCCGGTCTGGTGCATGATATCGGCAATCCGCCGTTTGGCCATTTTGGAGAGTCGGCAATCCGCGAGTGGTTTAAATGGAATCTGCCGAAGCTTTCGTATCAGGGACAGCCGGTGACAAGGCTTTTGTCAAAGCAGATGCTGGCAGACTTTTATAATTTCGAGGGAAATGCGCAGGCGCTGCGTCTGCTGTCAAAGCTGCATTTTCTGGTGGATGAAAACGGAATGAACCTGACGTATGCGCTTCTGAACACGATTGTGAAATATCCGGGGTCTTCGACGGACATTAATCCGCACAGCGGTGATATCAAAGATAAAAAGATGGGATACTTTTTTGCGGAGCAGGAGCTTTATGAGAAAATTTCTTCCGCCTGCGGGACAACGGGAATGCGCCATCCGCTCACATTTATTCTGGAGGCGGCGGATGATATTGCGTATAAGACCGCAGATGTTGAGGATGCGTTTAAAAAGGGCTGTATTTCCTATGCTGCTCTTTTGATGGAACTGGAAAAATACGAGCAGGGGGCTTCGGAAAAGGAGCTGAGCTTTTTCAATGCAGCGCAGGTTCTGCGGGACAAGTATACAACTGCGGAGAAACGGCATATACAAGATAAAGAGGAGTTTGCGGTCCAGAATTTCCTTGTGCGCGTACAGGGCGTTTTGATCGCGTGTGCGACGTACGGATTTTTGAATAATTACGAGGCGATTATGGCGGGGACGTATCGTTTTGATCTGTTTGAATTTACGTACGCAAAAGGGCTTATGAAATGGCTGGGCGATGTGGCCTATCGGTATGCATTTGTTTCGGGCCCGATTTTCAAGCTGGAGATTGCAGCGGATGCGGTCCTGAATTTTCATCTGAACCATTTTATTCCGGCTGCGCTGTACTATGACACACAGGTACCGCAGAAAGATGTGGAGGAGAAGCTGATGTCTCTGATTTCTGAAAATTACAAACAGGCGTATCATGCCTGTGCGCCCGGAAGATCAGAGGGAGAGCGCCTTTATCTGCGTCTGATGCTGGTCACGGATTACATTTGCGGAATGACAGACAGCTATGCAAAACGCCTGTATCAGGAGCTTGGAGGCATTGTTTGAGGAAAAATTTGACGTATTACGAAAGTTTGACATTACTTTATCTAAAATGTGAATTATCATTGTGTGACTTGCAGGATTCGTAAATGCGTGGTATGATTGAAAATATGGTATTGATGCAATACCTGTTTTTTGTGTTTCTGCTCTGGAAGGGAGGGCAGGGACAGGACAGAATATCTGCGGGACCGGATGAAGGGCAGCGGGTATTCCGTGTGGGAGCAAGTATGAAATGGAGGGTGTGACATGTTGAACAGGAAAATGAGGATTGCGGCATTATCTCTGGCACTGTCACTGGTGATAGGAGGCCTATCTACAGGTTGTGGTATGCTTGGCAAAGAAGAGCAGCCCATGCAGACTGAGACGCAGAAACAGTCAGAAACAATGACAGAAAAGGTGACACAGCCAGCGACTGAGACAGAGACCGAGACGGAAATGAAAACAAATGTCGCGTATACATCACAGGATAAGTCCATCCGAATTACACTGCCGGACACGACCTGGAAGGTGACGCAGGATGTGGATGAGATGCGGGTATTTTCTTCGGGAAACGCAGCGATGATCAATATCGTACATGCGGCGGATGCCTCAGCAATGAAAAAGCTTTCCGTAGCAGATTCCGAGAATGCTTTGAAGGAGAGCCTGACAAAACAGTATCCGGATGCCAATGCATTTGAGGTGGTAGAGTTTGAAAAACTCAGTTCTCCGACGCTTGATACGTATGAATATGTAGTAAAATACAATGCCACAAGCATGTGGGCCTATTCCGTTACATACGGTATTATGGCAAAGAGCGAGGCATATGTGATTACCGGTACTGTACTTGAGTCAAATAAGGTTTTGCTGGATGCGGTACAGAAATCCGTGGAGAGTTTCACGGTACTCCGGAACGGCACATTCAGCGCACTGCCAGGTACTGTTGTAAACAAAACAAGCGAAAGCCAGACAACACAGTCAGAGAGCGGTAAGAGTGCTGACAACGAGCTGAAGACGCTGACAGAGTATGGCGCTGGTACGGATTTGTATGCATCTGAGCTCGTAAA
This sequence comes from uncultured Lachnospiraceae bacterium, assembly GCA_948436005.1. Lineage (GTDB taxonomy): Bacteria > Bacillota > Clostridia > Lachnospirales > Lachnospiraceae > Choladousia. The sequence goes on along the minus strand of CAOJHI010000157.1, from coordinate 4,548 downwards.
TATCCGTCAGCAACCAAGTACGGAAGCAAATGTGCTCGGTTCCCTTCAAAAGGGCGATAAGGTGACAGTAGTCGGCGAAACGTCCCAGTGGTTTAAGGTCAATATAAACGGCAATATCGGTTATATTAATAAAGCGTTTCTCATTTATAATCCGCCGTCTAATCAGTCTGAGACGACACAGACAGACGGGCAGGTTGAAGATTCGACGAGAATTACGGCTGAACTGAACAGCTACATTGATTATGGCGCCGGTTATACGTACTATGCGACTACAGATGTCAATCTGCGTGCACAGCCAGGTACGAGCAGCGGTGTTGTGAATACAGTCAACGGAGGCACTGCAGTCAGCGTAATCGGAGAGACGGACAACTGGTTTGTGGTTTCTGTAAATGGCTCAACCGGGTATATTTCCAAATCCTACATCAGTTCTACCAATCCGGGGGACAACACGGGAAATGGCAATGGAAACGGGGAAGGAAACGGCGGCAATGGAAACGGCGGCCAGACTTCCGGTACAGGTACCATCAGCGGTACGGTAATCGAGGCAGGTACGAACACGATCACAGTTCAGGGAGATGACGGCCATACGTACACGATCAATTATACCGATGCTTCTCTGGATACGTCAAATGGGCTGTACAGCGGACTTTATATCACGGCGACGGTGGATTATTCCGGCACATCGCCTACAGGAGATCTGTATGCGACATCAGTGTCCGGACACTGATCAGAATTTAAATAAGCGGCAGACGGGTCTCTCATCAAAGGATGAGAGACCTTTTTATATCACGAAAAGGAGACAGTATGATTGACAGAAAAACAGATGCAGTGATACTGGATGTAGACGGGACTCTGTGGGATTCCACGCCGATTGTGGCGCGGGCCTGGCAGAGCGCTGTTGCTGACAGTGGATTGACGGACTGTGTGGTGACGGCTGAGCGGTTGAAGGGATTGTTTGGAAAAACGATGCAGGTTATTGCAGAGAGAAACCATTTTCTGGCGCCTGTCTATGTCGGAGATACACAGGGAGACTGTGATGCGGCAAAAGAGGCCGGGGTCCGATTTATCCATGCTTCTTACGGATACGGAAAAGTGGATTCTGCAGAAGAGACGATTGCAGAGTTTTCCGGGCTTTTGGAATAATAGGACTGTAATATAAACATGAGCTGTAATTTAATTAAGGAGAGGAGTTCTGATGAAAAGAATTATTTGGATGGTACTGATGAATCTGTGGTATGTGCCTTACGGGATTATCCGGCTTTTGCGTGTGTCAGCGCATCCGGAACAGTATACGCTGGAAGAACGGTTTGCACTGGTTAAGCAGATTGATAACCGGGCAGTGAAGGGAGGCAGAGTTGAGATCGACGGCCATGGAATGGAAAATCTGCCTGAGGAGAATGGCTTTTTGCTGTGCCCGAACCATCAGGGAATGTTCGATGCTCTGGCTATTTTGCAGCTTATGACAAGGCCGGTTTCAATTGTATCGAAAAAAGAGCTGTCAGGAATTCCTTTTCTGAAGCAGGTGTTTGCCTGCCTCGGAGCACTGGAAATCAACCGTTCAGATGTACGGCAGGGCATGAAGGTGATCCTGGAAATGGCAGAACGGCTGAAAAAAGGCTGGAATTTTATCATTTTTCCGGAAGGAACCCGCAGCAGGGATGGAAATCATCTGCTGGAATTTAAAGGCGGAAGCTTTAAGGCTGCCATGAAGGCAAAATGTCCGGTGGTTCCGGTTGCCCTGATTGATTCTTATAAGGCATTTGATACAGGTTCCATCAAAAAACAGAAGGTGCAGGTACACTTCCTGGCTCCTATTCCATATGAAGAATATCAGGATATGAAGACAACAGAGCTTGCAGCGTGTGTGAAAGCGCGGATTGAGGCAAAGATCGCAGAGATGTGTCCGGAAAATTGAATAAAAAATGAAAAAGTGCCGCAGGACTGATCACGGAGCGTGTCAGACTGCGGTGCTTTTGTATAAAGAAAGAAGAATTGGAAATACTATTGCCAGAACACACAGCAGGAGGGAAACTATGGCAGTGGATCAGACAATAGGACAACAGAGTATTGAGTTTCAGAATGCCCCGCATATCATCAGCAGTGCTTCGGTGGTAGGGCCGAAAGAAGGAGAGGGGCCTTTGGGAGAGTGGTTTGATCTGGTGGCGCCGGATGCGCAGCTTGGTGAGGACACCTGGGAGAAAGCGGAGAGCACACTGCAAAAGGAGGCCCTGCAGCTGGCAATCGGAAAGGCACAGCTCATGACGCAGCAGGTGCGTTATCTGTTTGGCGGAGATTTACTCGCACAGCTGATTGCGACTTCTTTTGGAAACGGGGATGCACAGATTCCGCTGTTTGGATTGTATGGGGCATGTTCGACCTGCGGGGAATCTCTGGCGCTTGCCGCGATGACTGTCGCTGCGGGTTATGCGGATTATGCGGCAGCTCTGACATCGAGCCATTTCGGGAGTGCAGAAAAGGAGTTTCGATTTCCGCAGGGGTATGGGAATCAGCGTCCCCTATCAGCTACCTGGACTGTTACCGGAAGCGGAGCCTTTGTACTTGCCCCCAAGGGCGGACATGTGAAGGTTGCGGGCGTGACGCCCGGGAAGATTGTTGATATGGGTGTGAAGGACAATATGAATATGGGTGCATGTATGGCTCCGGCAGCGAGCGATACGATCTATCAGAACCTTATGGATTTTAACCGCCAGCCAGGAGATTACGATAAGATTATCACAGGAGACCTGGGGACTATAGGGCAGCGGATTGTGATTGATCTGCTCAAAGAGCGTGGATTTGATATCTCGCAGCAGCATATGGACTGCGGAATTGAGGTTTATGACAGTGAGAAACAGGATACGCATGCAGGCGGAAGCGGATGCGGCTGTGCGGCAGTGGTCCTTGCGGCTATGATTCTGCCGAAAATCCGGAAGGGTATCTGGAAACGGGTACTGTTTGTGCCAACAGGGGCATTGCTCTCAAAGGTCAGCTTCAACGAGGGACAGACGATTCCAGGAATTGCACACGGCGTAGTATTAGAGCACTGCTGAGGCAATATCTTTGAAAGGGAGAGTGCAGAAATACGTACCGGATTCTCCGGAAGTGCCTGTAATTATGAGTTTGGAGGAAATGTAAGATGGATTATGTAAATGCATTCTGGGTCGGCGGTTTGATTTGTGCGCTGGTTCAGATCTTATTGGAAAAGACAACCTTGCTGCCGGGACGTGTAATGGTAATTCTTGTCTGCCTGGGTGCGGTGCTTGGCGCAGTCGGAGCTTATGAACCGTTTCTTGATTTTGCCGGCGCCGGTGCGTCCGTGCCGCTTCTTGGATTTGGAAATACTCTGTGGAAAGGAGTAAAGGAGGCAGTAGACGATAACGGTCTTCTGGGACTTTTCCAGGGAGGCTTTAAGGCCGGCGCAGTCGGAATCAGCGCTGCCTTGATTTTTTCCTATCTTGCAAGCTGGATTTTCAGCCCCAAGATGAAGGATGAGTAAGTAGGGATAAAACACAGACTGAGTTTAAAACCACCCGGCGGATTACCAGAATCCGCCGGGTGTGTTTATACAGCCCTTGTGGTCCATTTTGAGGCGTCCCAGACATCAGTGGACAATCCTTCGTAGAATTCCGGTTCATGGCAGACCATCAGGATGCTTCCTTTGTACTCCAGCAGTGCGCGTTTCAGTTCTGCTTTGGCATCTACATCGAGGTGGTTGGTCGGCTCGTCGAGAATCAGAAGGTTCGAAGGCCGGTTGATCAGTTTGCACAGACGCACTTTGGCCTGTTCTCCGCCGGAGAGTACCTTAACGCGGCTTTCGATGTGCTGGGTAGTAAGACCGCATTTGGCAAGTGCAGAACGGACCTGGTACTGTGTGTAGGAAGGAAATTCCTGCCAGATTTCTTCAATGCAGGTGGTTGCAATGTCTTTCGGCATTTCCTGTTCAAAATAGCCGATTTCGAGGTAATCTCCCTGTTCCACAAGGCCCGAGAGCGGGGCGGTCAGACCGAGGAGGCTTTTCAACAGCGTGGTTTTTCCGATGCCGTTGGAGCCGGTGAGCACGATTTTCTGGCCGCGCTCCATCTGCAGGTTCAAAGGAGAGGAGAGCGGTTCTTCATATCCGATGACGAGATCGTGCGTCTGAAAAAGATACCGGCCCGGTGTGCGTGATTCCAGAAAATGAAATTCCGGCTTTGGCCTGTCAGCGGCAAGCTCAATGATATCCATTTTGTCGAGCTTTTTCTGACGGGCCATTGCCATGTTTCTTGTGGCAACGCGGGCTTTGTTGCGGGCAACAAAATCCTTCAGGTCTGCAATTTCCTTTTGCTGCCGGTTGTGCGCGGCTTCTAACTGTGCCTGTTTCATGGCGTATACTTCCTGAAACTTGTTGTAATCCCCCACATAGCGGTTCAGTTCCTGATGGTCCATATGGTAGATGAGATTGATCACACTGTTCAGGAACGGGATGTCATGGGAAATCAGGATAAAAGCATTTTCATAGTCATTCAGGTAGCGTTTCAGCCATTCAATGTGTTCTTTATCAAGGTAATT
>CAOJHI010000156.1 GCA_948436005.1 uncultured Lachnospiraceae bacterium | reverse complement strand
ACCTGATCTTTGTGATTTCTCTGACTCTGATCTTTTCATCGCTGACTCTGCTTCTGATACCGGCGGCGCTGTATAAAAAGCAGTACTATGAACAAACGCAGAATTACTGTAAAAATATGATCGTCCAGACAGCGACCGGTATTCATTCTTCGCTTCAGCAGTTTGATAATATATCTGATGATATGCTGGCAGACGAAAATTTCATTTCGATTGTGAACGATGATCTGGACTCCTCTACAAGAGCCTACCAGTATCAGAACATCATAAGGCAATATTTCCCCCACAAAAGTATCCTCGGCTATTATATCCGGGGTATTGATCTCTATGTAAAAAAAGACCCTTCCCTGCACCTGCAGTACGGCGCCAAATCCATAGCTCTTGACGATCCTTTTTCCAGCTCCTACTATACTTCAGCGCTCAGCGCGCCGCTTTCCCTGAACTGGAACGATTCCGAGGATCTAGACACGCTCGCAATCTCCCGCATTGTTTATGATTTTCAGACGTATGAGGTTACTGGATTGATGATCATCAATATTTCCAGGGAATTTTTAAAAGACAAATTTAACACCTACAATACAATAGAAATCGACAACTTTTTTATCGTAGACGGTACCGGTATCATTCTGTGCTCTGGCGACGCATCACTGGTCGGAACCACTTATCCGGATTACCGCACCGCCTTTACCGAACCGATCGGTACTCTGAATTCCGCTGAGCAGATCACGGTCTATTGCAAATCCAAGCATGTTACCTACCAGCATCCTTATCAGAACTGGAATATTGCAATCAACATAAAAAAAGAAACATTGTTTCATGATTTTGACGCTATTTTGCGCCTGTTTTATCTGATCGCTTCCCTGATTATCCTTATTGGTATCTGGATCAGTGTCAAATTTTCGCAGCGTATTACCAGCCCCATCCGGGAGCTTTCTGAAAAAATGGCGCAGGTTCAGGAAGGAAATCTTCAGGTAAAGGCTTCGCACGATACGAATATTCAGGAGCTTTCTTTTGTCAATCACGTATTCAACACCATGACCCAGCGCCTGGATACCCTGATTAACACGGTTTACCGCATTGAGCTTGCGCAAAAAGAAGCTCAGTTCAATGCACTGCAGGCACAGATTAATCCGCATTTTCTCTTTAATACCATGCAGCTGATTAACTGGAAGGCAGATGAATATGAAGCCTACCCGGTCTGCGATATGGTACAGAGCCTCTGCTATATGCTGGAGACTACTCTGAGTTACCGTTCCGAACGCACTTTCAGCCTTCGTGAAGAGCTGGAATACCTGCAGCATTATGCCAAAATCCTGCATTACAAATATCTGGATAAAATATCCCTGACGTTCGAGATCCCGGCAGAGCTTTATAACTGCCAGATACCGGTTCTTGCATTCCAGCCTTTTATTGAGAATTCCGTTGTCCATGGACTGGAACCCCTGACCGGAGAAGGCGCTGTTCTGATGACTGCGTCCAAAGATGGTGACAACCTGGTTGTCACTATTTCAGATAATGGAATTGGCATACAGCCTGACACCTTAAACCGCCTGCGTGAAAACATTCCGCCGGCAGATCCGTCCAAAAAGAACAGCTATCAGATGGCGCTCCACAACGTGCAGACACGGATCAGGCTTCTGTATGGCGAAAACTATGGCTACACCATTGAAAGCCAGCTATACAGCGGCACGCGCGTCACTGTCACCATCCCATATCAGACCGAGAAGGAGGAATAAAACCATGCTCAAACTGCTGATCGTTGAAGATGAAGCCGGCATCCGCAACAGCCTTGCCAACGCCTTTTCATGGACAGAGCTTGGATGTGAGCTGATCGGATGTGCCGGAAGCGGAATTGAAGCGCTTGAAGTCTGCCTGCAAACCCCGCCTGATATCATTATCTCCGATATTGTTATGCCCGGCATTGACGGGCTGACCTTTCTGAAATATATCAAAGAAAAAAATCCTTCCACGCAGTTTATCATCCTCACCGGCCACCGGAACTTTGACTACGCGAAAGATGCCCTGAATCTTGGCGCAGCATTTTTCATGCTCAAACCGATCAATTATATAGAACTGAAAACTGCCCTGGAAAAGCTGATCCGCCAGCTTCTCTCTGCTGATAAACAGCAGGAAAACAAAAACCGTCAGGAGCAGGTTCTGCGCAGCATCCTGAACGGCCGTATTTTTTCCAAAAGCCATCTGACTCCTCATGTGCGTCAGCTTCTCGATTCCCTGAATCTTTACCGCATCGTTGTGATAGAATTTGATGATGCCGCGGAAGATGCTTTCCGTACGCAAAATCTTGCCAATTACTGTTCTCAGATACTTGAAAACAGCCCCGTAATCCAGATCCGCACGGATGATTCCCATCTTGCGCTTCTGTATCGCATTTCTTCCGAAAAAGAAAAGCTGACGGATTTCAAAGAATTCCTTCAGCAATTTCAAAACCGTATTTACTGCAATTTCCGGCAGCCTGTATCCTTTGGTGTCAGCGCCCGTCAGTATGGCGCAGAGCATCTCAGCGATGCCTATGTCCAGGCGCTTCGCTCCCTGGGCAGGCGTTTTTTTACTGGCCCGTCCAGCATTAATTTTTTCTCCGACCACGACCTGGAGGAAGCTGCGCTCTCCCCGGGCGATCAGTATACGTTCACAGAAGAATGTGAAAAAATCACGGAGCTGATTCAGAACACTTCTGTGGAAACACTTGTGCCAAATTCACCTGAGCTTTTCAGATCCCTGGTGCATCCTCTCGGCAAAAATGCAGACACGATCAAGAGTACCCTTCTTCTCCTGATCTGCAGCTCTGCCCGCAAAATTTTTGGAAACGATATCCGGCAGATTAATCTGTTTTTCAGAAAATACGATTATTTTTCCAGCGTCATTAAAACAGATTCTCTCCAATATCTGGAGGACTTGTTTCTCAATGTCCTGCTTGACCTCAGCGACTATTTTTCTACCAAAAACAAGTCGCGCCACGTACTGATTGATACCATCCTGCATTTTATTCATGAAAATTACCAGAAAAATATTACCCTGAGCGATATTTCAAAAAAAGTGTATCTCTCTCCCGCCTACTGCAGTTCTCTGATCACAAGCGAAACCGGGAAGAATTTTGTTGATATCCTGAATGAAATCCGCATTCAGAAAGCGATTGAGCTGCTCCGGGACCCCGGAAAGAAAATATCTGAAATTGCATACGCCGTCGGTTTTCGCGAGGCACAGTATTTTTCCATTACCTTTAAAAAATACACAGAGCTGACTCCGCGCGATTACCGCGAAATCCATCTGAAGGTGAAAAAGGAAACCTGAACGGCTCCCTCCTTTCTCCGGATGTCCTGCATCCTTCAACTTCATTACACTGAAGGATTCGGGCGGTTCTTATGCTCCTTCGCGAGATGCTCCCATGCCTTTTGCGCACCATATAAAAGATAGTCCGTATCAGCTCCGGCGGAAATCATCTGGATTCCCATTTCACTGAACTGGCGGATTCTCTTTGCACTGAAATCTCCCGTGGAAATCCCAATATATTTGTCATGGGCCTTCAGCGTTGCTATCGCTTTTTGCATCAGCTCCATAGCCGTTTCTTCATAGGGGCGGGTCAGCTGCCCAATGGAACCGGCCAAATCGCAGGGACCGAAAATAAATCCATCCACGCCCTCCGTCTCCGCTATCTCCTCCAGCCCCTCCACTGCCTCAATGTGCTCAATCTGGATAAACCGGCACATCCCTAAGGAGCCTTTTTCAATATAATCCGCCGCCTGATCCAGTCCGTATCGGACAGGCCTCCTGGGACCAAACCCACGGCAGCCCCGGGGCGGGTAAAAGGTTCCGCTTATGGCTTTCCTGGCCGCATCTGCATTCTGAATCATGGGAAATACCACGCCGTCCACTCCCATCTCCATCACCCGCTTCAGCGTAACAAAATCATCCTGAGGGATTCTGACAATCACACTCGCTCCCACGGCCCTTGCCGCGTTCAAATGAATATAGAGCTGTTTGCAGTCAATATAGGTATGCTCCATATCCACCCAGATATAGTCAAAATCCAGATATCCCAAAATCTCACAGATACTGGGATCACTGAGCGATACATGGGTTCCGATGATTCTCTCCTTGTTTTTGATTTTCTCCCTCAGGCTGTTCATGTTTTCTCCTCCATTTGATTTTTGGCCTTACTGTCTAGCTGTCTGACAGCTTGATAGCCAGATCATACCATTTGCTTTCACCCTTGTCAATGCAAACCTGTATTATTTTCATCCCCCTTTCCCCGCTTCTTATCAGCCTGAGAAACAGCCAGAATATAATTTCTCTCGGAACTCTCCAAATGCTGGCACAGCACCTTTCTGGCCTCCGCCATATTCCTGGAACGCAGTACCTGAATGAGCCGGTCATGGTCATCAATTCCCTCTTCGTTCCCCACCCTGTAATCCAGAGTATACTTCACTACCTTTGTAACAAGGGCAGCCATGGATTCCACAAAAATCTCCAGCAGCAAATTTCCGCTGAGCTGGGCGATTTTCCGGTGAAACAGGATATCGTCCTGAGTACGCTTCTCTGCATCGCCCTTATCCCTGCGCATCCGATCATTGATTGCCTGAAGCTCATCCAAGCCCTCCTCTCTTGCATTCTGCACTGCCTGAGCCACTGCCATGGTCTCAAGGTTCATCCGCACACTGAAGATATCCGATACATCAATTTTTTTCAGATGAACAATCCGATTGACCGTATCCGTCACCAGCGCAGCATCCGGCTCACAAAGAAACGTCCCCTCCCCGTTTTTCTGAATAATAAGCCCCCGCTCCTTGAGAATCTTCATTGACTCCCGAACCACCGGGCGGCTCACGCCAAAATCATTGGCCAACGACTGCTCCGAGGGAAGCTTCTGCTCCATGGCGAACTTTCCGTCTATAATCATTTCTTCCAGCTTATTGGCGATCAGCTCCGGGAATGATTCCCTTACCAACATGAGATCTGTATCCATATTCCTGTCATCCTCCTTTATTATTGCACGGCATAGCATGACTTTCTGTTTATCATTAAATGTATCATTGATCCAGTCTTTTCATAATTATAGTATTCATGTTACACAATACCTTCTGTGAAATCAAGCAAGTTTTAAGCAGCCTGCCGTATTATAAAAAACACCTTCCATCATTTACAATCTGAATATAAAAATGGATAAAAGCTTCTTTGAGGGAACGCTTCTATCCATTTTCTTTTTCTGATTCAATGAATCAATTATTCCATTATCCGAATACTCTCGATCACTGGCTGATTTTCTTTTAACACGGTTCCGTTTGCATCCTGTACTGCAACATTCTTGCAGATATCATCGACAACATCCATTCCTTCCGTGACCTGTCCAAAGCCTGCATACTGCCCATCCAGATAGGTACTGTCTGCCTGTACGATAAAAAACTGTGAGCTCGCGCTGTCCATATCCTGCGCCCGTGCCATGGAGAGGACTCCTCGTTTATGAGAGATTTTGTTTTCCACACCGTTCTGTGAAAATTCACCTTTGATCTTCTCATCTGCGCCGCCCGTGCCGTCACCGTTCGGATCTCCGCCCTGAATCATAAATCCGTCAATAATCCGGTGAAATGTCAGTCCATCGTAAAATCCTTCTTTTACAAGCTTCACAAAATTTTCTACTGTCTCCGGTGCGTTCTCACTGTCCAGAACCGCATAGATGGTTCCGTAATCCTTCACCTTAATTGCAACCTGAACTTCATCTTCTCCTGAAGTCTCTCCCTTGGTGTCCTTTTTTAAGCCGCATCCTCCTGCCCACACTACTGTCATACAAAACAAAAATACCAGAATCCATTTTTTTCTACTCGTTTTCATTGCGCTTTTCTTCCTGCTCCTTGCTTTCTTCTTTTATCTTTTCTTTTATGTAATCCAAAAATTCCTCTGATACTGTCAGAAAATATTATAAATAATGAAGTTCCTTCCTCTCTATGCCCGTTCCCTGTCATATGTCTCAATCACATGTTCCAGTACCTCTGCTGCCGCTTTTACTGTATTCAGGCAGCGGATTTCTTTTTCAAAATATTCGGCCTTGATTTTACCACAAACCCTTGAGCCGAATTTTTTCTGGAAAGCCCGCACCAAATTCAATGTCACATTATGCAGTTCTTCCTTTTGTGCATGCGCCCGTGTCTCAATATATCTGGCTGAAATCACACAGGCGGCACCTGTCAGAGCGCCACAAAGATCTCCAACCTGCATTCCTGCTCCGAAAGCCCCTACCATACGCATATCGTGCTCACTCAGCCCAAGGCTATAATACTCATTTCCCGCGTGAACAATCGACTCCGCACAATTATAGTCCATATCATAGTATTTCTGCGCTAAATCCTTTAACATTGTTTTCCTCCGTTTATACCGTAAATTCAATCTTTCGTCCTGTCCTCTGATACTGATAATACCGCACTCCTGCTGCATCCAGCATTCGCCTCGATGCAATCGTGGCCGGTACATCATGATACTTGTCCTCATCGTATACTATCGTTCGAATGCCCGACTGAATAATCGCTTTCGCACATTCATTGCATGGGAACAAAGACACGTACAGCGTTGCTCCTTCCAGACTGCCGCCCCGATAATTCAGAATCGCATTCAGCTCACTGTGCACCACATAGAGGTATTTTTGTTCCAGAGGCTCTCCTTCCCGTGCCCAGGGAAACTCATCATCCGAACACCCCTTCGGAAATCCGTTATAACCCATAGACAAAATCTTATGATCTTCGCTGACAATACAGGCTCCCACCTGAGAATTCGGGTCCTTTGAACGCATCCCTGACAGTCTTGCAACGCCCATAAAATATTCGTCCCAGGAAATATATCCCTTTCGCTTTTCACCCATTTCTATACCTTCCCGTGTTCTTCCGCCACATCAAATACCGGTATCCCAGCTAAATCTTTTATTCCGCATTTGACCAGCCATTTTTCTACTATTATATCCGGCATTTACAAAAGCGTCAATCGACACACATTACAATTTTTCCAGGATCTCCGTAAGTAAAGCTTCACAGCCTTCAAATATATCCTGATACGCCCGCTCAAAATCTCCGGAATACCATGGATCATCAATATCCCTCGGCTGCTTTGCGTGATCCAGAAGACGGCTCACCTTCTGCTCCGGATCATCTCCAAGAATCCGCATCATATTGCGGATGTTGTACTGCTCCATTCCGATCAGGTAGTCGTACTCCTGATAATCCCGGCGCTCCATTCTTCTGGCATGATGCCCCTCTGCACGGATTCCATGCTCGGCAAGTTTCCGCTTTGCCGGCGGATAAACCGGATTCCCGATTTCCTCCCTACTCGTGGCCGCTGATGCAACCACAAACTCCGCGCTAAGGCCACGCTTGTTTACCAGATCGCGGAAAATATATTCAGCCATTGGGCTGCGGCAGATGTTGCCGTGACAGATGAAAAGTATTTTAATCATAATAAAAATTCCTCCTGAAATGCATTGATTTGCCGTATTTTGGCACGTTTTGCAAGGTTTATTTTTTAGATGAATATTGTTAAAAAAATCACAAAATTGGCAAAACGGGGGAAAATGTGGTAAGTTGAAGCCGTCAATCGTAGTAAAAACGTAGTAAGAATTGGTGGTTTTTACTACTCCATTCTTCCCTTCATGTTATACAATGTATTTATATTTTGCATAAAATTTATTGCCTTTTCTGATCCCAATAAATATAATTGAGCCATACTTATCTGCATCGTGTTATATGCAATAACACCCTTAATAGACATATTGATTATATTACCCTTTGCCTTATCTCCTGATATCATTGGAGCCTCTTCATCTTTTACTCTCATTACAACAGATTTATGCTTTGAAACTGGAATGCAGATATCATTAAAGTGACACCATATCATTTGAGCCGGATTATCACTTATAATAAAATCATGCTCTGTATCATTGTATCCAATGTACCAATCATAGTTGTTGTGGTCAAGCATTTTTGTAACGTTTATGGCTAAAAAAATAAGCTTTTATATTCTTATATTTAAGATGCAGACCGAACC
>CAOJHI010000155.1 GCA_948436005.1 uncultured Lachnospiraceae bacterium | reverse complement strand
GTACAGCGCTCCCTCCTGACACTGTCCCATCCACCTGGCACAGCGCTCTCTCCTGGCGCCGTCTCATCTACCTGGTACAGCCTGCTGAGTCCCCTGGTACATACAACGCTTCATCCGCTCTGTCAGTTCAGGCCCACCAGTGCCAGAAGGCACAGAAAAGCCGTAATCACAGTAAATACTGTCACAATGCGCGTCTCTGACCATCCGCACAGCTCAAAATGGTGATGGATGGGCGCCATTTTAAAGAAGCGTTTGCCGCCCGTCTTTTTAAAATAAGTTACCTGAATCATCACGGAAAGTACTTCTACCAGATAAATCAGGCCAACGATCAGGATAAACAGCGGCATACGCAGCACATAGGCGGCTCCTGCCACAAATCCTCCAAGTGCCAGTGAGCCGGTATCGCCCATAAAAACCTTTGCCGGATAAACATTAAACAGCAAAAAGCCGAGAAGTGCTCCTGTCACAGCTGCGGTCAGAGGTTCAATCCCTCCGCCAAGCACCAGAGAGGCCACTGTAAAGAATACGGCAACCATTGTCGTAACACCTGTTGCAAGACCGTCCAGGCCATCCGTAAAATTCACGCCGTTTACTGTTCCGATGATTGCAACATACGCGAGCGGAATTGCTATGATGCGCGCCAGGTCTCCGGAAATCACTTCTCCGCCGGAAAACGGAATCAGGAACTCCAGACAGGACGCATCCATATTCCAGATATAGACTACAAAAATCGTTGTCACAATAATTTGCCCCAGCATTTTCTGTCTTGGATACAGGCCGTCAGACCGGCGCAGCACTACTTTCAGATAATCATCGAGAAATCCGATAATCCCAAAACCGAGCACCAGGAACAGCACCGGAACCAGCCGCGGAAAGCGCCCGATATAAAACAAAGAGGTCACTGTCAGACTGATCAGAATAATCAGACCTCCCATCGTCGGCGTGCCTGCCTTTTTCAGATGGGATTTAACTCCCTCCTCACGCTCCGTCTGACCGACTTTCAGTCTTTGCAGAAACGGAATCACAAACGGGCTGAGCACTACGCTGATCATAAATGCCGTAAACAATGGAATCATTACATCCTTATTAATTATCATCTCACACCTCTTCTTTTCTTTCCTGCGTTTTTTATCATTTTATTTTTATCACACTTACCTTCGGTTGACAAGAGCATACGCGTCCGGGACAGGAGAATTTTTCTGTGACTGTCAGTTAGAAGTCTCTGCATTGATCTCCACAGTTTTCTCAATCCCGAGATACGGAAGAATATTCTCAAACATTTCCCGGATGACCGGAGCTGCAATCGTCCCCCCATAGTATACGCCCTGCGGATTGTTAATGATACACAGTCCCAGTACTTTCGGTTCATTTGCCGGCGTAAAGCCGAGAAATGAGGAAATGTATTTGTTGGCGCTTCGCGGAAGTGTCTCTGAGGTCGCCGTCTTTCCGCCGATCCGGTACCCTTCAATGTATGCGTTTTTACCTCCGCCTCCGTCTACTACCTGTTCCAGCAGGTAGCGCATTGTTTCGGATGTCTCTTCTGAGACGATCTGATTTCTTTCTTCATACTGAAATACTTTCAGCAGTGTCCCGTCATTTTCTTTTACCTGAACACCAAAATGCGGCGTGATACGCTTCCCTCCGTTTATGATCGAGCTGACCGTCGTAGCAAGCTGAATCGGCGTAATCTGGAAAGACTGGCCAAACGAAATGGTTGCAAGCTCCACCTGCCCGACATTTTCTTTTTTATGCATAATCGTCGCCGCCTCACCCGGCAGGTCAATTCCCGTCTTATTTTTCAGACCGAATTGTTCAAAATAAGAAAAATACCGGTCTACACCAAGCCGGAGCCCAACCTCAATAAACACGGGGTTGCAGGAATTCTGTGTTGCCTGTACAAACGTTTCCGCGCCATGGCCGCTGACTCTTGCACATCGGATGCGCCGATCCTCCACGATTTTAAAACCCGGACAGGAAAACTGATCCGTGAGCGAAACAACGCCTGCTTCAAGTCCCGCAGCTGCTGTGATAACCTTGAAGGTAGAACCTGGCTCGTAGGTATCGTTGATGCAGCCGTTTCGCCACATTTTATTCAGGGCATCCTGCCCCTCCGCCTCTGAATAGCCCGGCAGCAGCGTAAAAGGCTCGTTCAGATTAAACTCCGGTACATTGGTCATTGCATAAATTTCTCCGTTCATCGGATTCAGAATGATAATCGACACACTGTCCGCCTGTTTTTGTTCCATGACCTTCATAGCTGCCTGCTGCGCATATTCCTGAATATTGTAGTCCAGACTGATCACCAGATCCTTCCCCGCCACCGGCTCCAGACGGCTCTCTCCCGTATTTTCCAATTCCACACCACGCGCATCGGTCAAAGTGAGGATTTTTCCGGGCTCCCCGGACAGCACCTCCTCATATTCCACCTCAAGGCCGATAATGCCCTGATTATCGCTTCCCGTAAATCCAAGCACCTTTGACGCCATATCATCATATGGATAATAGCGGCGGTAATCCTCATCCACTTTTACTCCGGCCAGGTTATAATTGCGAATCCGGTCGCCAATCTCTTTGTCTACATTCTTTTTCACCCGTTCGATCGAGCTGACCTTCTCCACGCGCTTCCGCACAGTTTCCTCCTCGAGCGAAAGTTCCTTTGTCAATACCTCAATCACACGCTCCGGCTCTTTGATCTGACTGTGGATGACGGACACCGTACATACGGTCCGGTTGTCTGCCAGCACCACGCCATTCCGGTCCAGAATCCTTCCTCGCGCCGCTTTAATATCCCGTTCACGCTCATGCAGATCTTCTGCCAGAGCAGCATAGTATTCGGAATCAGCCACCATCAGATGCCCCAGCCGTCCGCCCAGGCCACACAGTGCAGCCGCACATCCGAAAAAAATCACTACAACCTTCCGCCTGTGAAACGGCCTTGTTTTTTGCATAAAAACCCCCTCATAAAAGCTTTACTACAAGTATATTAACCTTGCGCTTACTTTTATGAGGGGGAAATAGGTACTGTCAGACGTTTATTCCTCTGCCGTATCTTCATCAACAGCAGTCCCGTCCCAGATTGCTGTATTGTCCGGATTATTCTTGTTCTCAGCCGGCGGTACTGCCATATCCGGATTATCCACCTTCGGGTCAATGACAGGCTTTACTTCCACGTGTGAGACCACATTCTGAACCGCATCGTACACAGTGCCGTCCTCTGCAACATAAGCCCCTTCAATGATATTTCCCTCCGCATCTTTGACTTTTCCGTCTTCCACACGTGCATCCTTGTGGTAAATTCCATTTGCATCAATTGCGTCAAAAATGTGGATACCTCCGTTGATATCCTCCTGCGTAAGGCCAAGAGAAGCCAGCATTTCATTTGTCACTTCCTCAGTGGGATAGATACCCATGTAGGGGAGGACCTCCATTGCAATCTTCTGATAAACCTGCTGTGCAAATGTACTGTTTGCCTGATCTTCTACATTCGGCTCATCTACAACAACATAAATAACAACCTCCGGGTCATTGATCGGAGCAGCTCCGATAAACGATACCAGATATTTTCCTTTCGCTCTCTGCCCGGTCGTTGGATCGATTTTCTCCGCTGTACCTGTTTTTCCGCCAATCCGGTAACCCGGTACCTGTGCATGTCTTCCGGTACCTTCCTTCACTGCTGTCTCCAGATAGCCGCGCAGCGTCTCAGATACGTTCTGTGAAACAGTCTGCTTCAGCAGAAGCTGTGAGGAATCTTTAATGGTCTTTCCGTTTTCATCCAGAATCTTTTCAACCACATGCGGCTGATAGTAATATCCACCGTTTACCACCGCAGAAAACGCCGCAATTTCCTGTATCATCGTACAGGTAAGGCCCTGCCCGAACGTACAGGTGGCCAGCTCAACCTCATTCATCGTCTCTCTGCTGTAAACAGCGCCGGATGCCTCATTGGGCAGATCAATTCCGGTCGGCTTGCCAAAATTAAACATGGACTGATATTTAATAAAATTCGGAATCGTCATTTTCATACCGATCTGCATCAGGCCATCATTACACGAATTTTTCAGAACATCCCCAAGCGATTCATCGCCATGGGCGTTCGGGTACGCATCACAGTGAATCTCGGTATCGGTAATAAACTCTCCTCCATCGCAGTAAAAGTAATCGCTTTCTGAAACTGCGCCGCATTCCAGTGCTGATGCAATAGTGATCGGCTTAAATGTTGAGCCCGGCTCAATACCGTTTGAAATGCAGTAATTCCCCCACATTTTATTTAAGGCATTTACGTATTGCTGTTCTGTCATGGCCTTCACTTCTGACTCTGTGTACCATGCGCTCATATCCTGAGGATTGTTCAGATCATAGCCTGAATTCGTCGCCATTCCCAGAATCGCACCGGTATTCGGATTCATGATGATCACACCAATGTCCTTTGCCCCGTGCTTTGCTGTGCCGTTATCCTTATCCTCGCCGTACGTATCGTCGAATTCTGCAATATATTTCTCCACGCTCTGCTGAATATTGATATCCAGTGTTATCTGAAGTGTATAGCCGTTGTCCGGCGCAATCGTCCTTTTTTCAAATTCCTGGTTCTGGTTCAGATATCCGAATACACGGCCGTTTGTTCCTTTTAGCTGCTGGTCATAAAAAGCTTCCAGCCCTACGATACCGTCCCCGATTTCATTCGAAAATCCCACAACTGTGCTTGCCAGGGAATTCATCGGATATTTCCTTATAAACTCTGCCTCAAACCATACGCCTGTCACCTTCGAAAGACGCTGCCTCTGTTCTTTCGTCAATTCCCGCTCTTCATCGAGTGAAACATATGCTTCATAGGCATCCTTCTGCTCCTCTGTCACCTTTTCCAGAAGTACCTGATACTGGCTGTTGCACGTTTTTTCGCTCATAATGCGGTCCCGCACCGCAGCACTGTCCAGATCCGGAAAAACTTCTGTCAATGCCTGTATGGTCGGCTCTACGTATATTTTTTCTTTGTTCACTTCCTGGTTAACTGCCTTACAGTCCAGAACAAGGTTGTACACTTTCTCACTGTAGGCCAGAAGTCTCCCGTTTGTATCACGGATCTCCCCGCGGCGGCTGTAAATGGTCTGGCTGTCATAATTTTTCTGGGACAGCACCTGCTTTGCATAGAGATTGCCGCTGTGTACATTGATGTACACGATCCGGATTAAAATAATAATCAGAAATAATAAAATGAATGCAAATACAGCCAGAAGCTTTATTTGCATTTTTCTCGTAAACCGTCGTTCTTTTTTTGTCTGTTTTGTTCTTGCCAATCTATTCACCTACTCTGACGGTATCTCAGAATACTGTCTTACATAATCACTGTCATCCATCTTGTATGTGATGATCTGAGACTTTTTCGCCTGTACCATGCCGAGTTCATTCATTGCCACATCTTTTACATGTTCCATGTCCACATTTGTCATAATACGGTTGTAATCGGAATTGTTCTCAAGAATCGCAGCATTCACCTGCGTTTCCAAAGTCGTCACTTCTTTTTGCAGTTTGGTACCCTTTGCCTGAAGCTGCAGGAAATTCACACACATCAGCACACTTGCCACAGCTGCCACGGTCAGAAACGTTACATAACCCAAATTCATGGAAAGCGCGCGTTCACGGTTTTGCTTCGTGCGTGTACTTGTCTGCGGTCTCTGCTTCTTTTGCGGGCTTTTTGCCGGAGCGGCCTGAAGTTTACGTACAGCTGTTCCGTCCACGTACGTATACACTCTTCCACTCTGTGTTTTTCTGTTCTGACCGCGCATTGCGCCGTCCATTCGCTCTATCTTTGCCATTGTATTTTCCCCTTACTCCTGATGTATCTCCCGTTCAAAGACTCTCAGCTTTGAACTTTTTGCCCTGCTGTTCTCTTCCAGTTCCTGCGCCGACGGAACAATCGGCTTTCTCGTAATGACTCTCCCCTTTGGTTTCTTCCCGCACACACAGACCGGAAAATCCTTCGGACACGTGCACGGGTCTTCACAGTACCGGAATTTGTTCTTTACAATTCTATCTTCCAATGAATGAAAGGTAATCACACAGATGCGTCCCTGATCATTCAGCAGATCAATCATATCTTCCAGTGAGTTCTCCAGGACCTCCAGTTCGCGGTTAAGCTCAATCCGGATCGCCTGGAACGTCTTTTTGGCCGGGTGCCCCCCTACTGCTCTGACTTTCATCGGTATCGCCGCTTTTATTACATGAATTAACTCCCCAGTTGTTTCCAATGCTTTTTCTTTTCTGGCGTTTACGATGTGCCTGGCAATGTTCTTTGCAAACTTGTCCTCCCCATAATCACGGATGATGCGGTAAAGCTCCATCTCGCTGTACTCATTTACAATATCCCTTGCCGTTCTGGTCTGCCGCTGATCCATTCGCATATCGAGCGGCACATCCTCGCGGTATGTAAACCCGCGTTCTGCTTCATCAAGCTGATAGGAGGAGACCCCCAGATCCAAAATGACTCCATCTACAGATGTGATACCTAATTTGCCGAGTTCCCCTTTCATATTGCAGTAATTGCTGCGAATAATTTTAACCCGGTCTTTGAACTCCCCTAAGCGCTCCGTAGCCGCTTCAATAGCTGCCGCATCCTGATCGATGCCGATTAATCTTCCCTTCCCAGATAATCTTCGGCATATCTCGTACGAATGTCCGCCGCCCCCCAGCGTTCCATCCACATAAACCCCGTCTGGTTTTATGCAAAGCGATTCAATGCTTTCATCCAAAAGTACAGATTTGTGTCTGAATTCCATACAATCCTCCCCAGGTTATATGCTTAAACCAAAATCCGTCATTTGTTCTGCGATATCATCCATATCATCGTAGGCATTGTTTTCCGTCCAGTTCGCCTTGCTCCAGATTTCAATACGGTTCAGGTTACCGGCCAGTACAACCTCTTTCTCCAGTCCAGCAAAATCCCTCAGCACCTGAGGCAGAAGGATTCTCCCCTGCTTGTCCAGTTCACATGTAGTTGCCCCGGCTACCAGAAAACGTGTAAATTTTCTGGCGCTCTTGTTGTTAAGTGGAAGAGCGCGCAGCTTTTCTTCGATGATCTGCCACTCGTTTTTGGGAAACACAAACAGGCATCCATCCAATCCCTTTGTTGCAATAAATTCTTCTCCTAAAAGGTCTCTGAACTTTGACGGGATAATCAGTCTGCCTTTGGTGTCAATCGTATGATTATATTCTCCCATAAACATAAATGACACACCTTCTTCCGGCTGCTCTTCTGGTGTCCCTTTTGCCATGGCTCCCTTTTGGTTTCACCCTCCATTTATCCACCACCAGGTACCACAGCACACCACTTTCTACCACTTGACCACTATCATACCGTAATTTTATACAAAATACAAGGAAAAGTTCAAAGAAAAAATTTACATTTTTTTCTATTTTTTCGGCCCACAAGATCTTGCGCAAAGCCAAAAAAAGACCCGCAAAATCTTGCAGGCCTCAAAATGATGACACTTAAACATGTCCTGTTAACAGTCTTTTTTTCTTTCTCAGCATCTTTGAGCCGCACTATTGAAACTGCATGTACTTCTCAAGTAATGCATCCACAACAAGGCTCTGGCGGTAAATTTCCTCCACTTTTCCTCCACTTTTCAGAAGGCTGTTCAGAATCCTCCGCTGCTCCTCAATGTAATTCATCAACTGTTCCTTTGCCGTCATATTCCTTTGTTCCTTTCCTCTTTTTCCCCACAACAAGCAGTACGAGGGAAACGATTGCAAGCACACCAGACAAAACCTGGGAAACAGCGATCTTTGTGCCGGGCACAAGAAGCTGATCCGTGCGCAATCCCTCGATCCAGAACCTCCCAATACCATAAAACAGCAGATAAAACAGGAAAATCTGACCTTCAAATCGCTTTTTCAGCCGATATGTCAGACAAACCAGCAGAATAACCAGGCACAGATTCCACAGAGATTCATACAAAAACGTGGGATGTACCTGAATAAAGGGAACTCCGTCAACGGTCTGCAAATGTTCCCTCATTTTCTCAGTAATTTCATAAGCCCGGACATCGGATACCGGAAGCTGCATGGCCAGAAGATTGTCCGTGTAATCTCCGAATGCCTCCCGGTTGAAAAAATTCCCCCATCTCCCAATCATCTGGCCC
>CAOJHI010000154.1 GCA_948436005.1 uncultured Lachnospiraceae bacterium | reverse complement strand
CTCCTCTTCTCTGACGTACATATAATGTGCTATGCCCGCAGACACCTGCCCTGAGGTTACGACATTCATGTGTACTCTGTTCTCACTGTCCCTGACATAGCAAATAACGCTTGCCTGATTGTCTCCGACCGCAATGCTGACCAATATACCCTCCGGCGTCCGGCCAATCACGGTGCAGCTGCGCTCACACTCCGGAAGCAGGGAGCTGTCAATACCTGCATCTTTTACGGCCTCTGTATCAAACTGCAGGGTTTTCAGGTCAAAACAGCCAAGGCTTGCCGCATCGGATGCCGAGACGAGCGGTTCCCTGCGCCCGGTCAGACGCATACCGATGTAATCATGAATCGTACAAAAACGTACTGCCCTTTCCGGCACAAGATTATTTTTCAGCTGATAATAGTGCGTGGTAAGGCCAAAGCCTGTGGCCATACGATACCCAGTCTCCTGCGACAGGCGCTCCGCATACGTCCTTCCGTCCTCCATCTGCTGATTTCCACGCTCATCCTGCCACGTATACAGCGGGCTCACCGCTTTTCCATCCTGATCTGTATACACAATCCCGTGCATCTGCCCCGTCAGGCCAATGGTGCAAATATCCGGATATCTGATGAGAAATTCCTGATAAAGCTTCTGTACCTGACTCCAGATTCGTTCCGGGTCCTGCATCCATTCATAGGGCGCCCCCAAAAGAACGGAATCATTCGGCAAAGTACAAACCGTTTCCACTAATCCGGTTGCGGCATCTACTACAATACCGCAAATGGTTGTCGTACCAATGTCGATACCGATTGCCTTCATATATATCCCCTTTGTATCTTATACGTTTTCTGTTCTGTCCGCATTTTATGATTTCAGTACAAGCAGGCTTTCTGTCTTTGCATTTTTTTGCTTTCTATTTACTGCGGAATCTCGGTCAGGATATCCAGCTTAAAGCCCTCCCACATATCCGCAGACACATTCCAGTCACGCAAATCTGTCACGATCTTGTGGTAAAATCCCTGGCCGCCGCGCACAATGTCATACGTGCGCATATCCACACGCGCCTCCATATGCCGTCCAAAACTGCAGTTCTTTACATCCTCCGGCCCGTAGCCATCCCAGGAGCCATCCGGCCAAAATATGTACAATCCCGGAATCCCTTCCGTCTCCGCATCCGATACGCCGGCCTGCTTCAAAAACCTTCTCCCCGGCTCCTCATATCCTGTAAATACATGCGCATAACGCCAGACCGTTCTCGTAAAATCTGAAACCCGAAACGGCGCGAGCCAGTCCTCGTCCATCATGCCGTCCTGATTTTCTTTTGAAATAATTACGACCAGCGGGAAATTCCGCTCCGGGTCCCGCAGCACCTGCAAAAGCTCCGGCAGCCGTTCCTCGCGCAAAAGCCTGCGTTTGTTCATGCAGACTGTTCCGTTAAAGATTCCGACATTGTCCACAATACTCTTATAATACCCCGGATAACTGAAGAAAATCCCGGCGCTCTCCTGAACGAAATTGTCGTCCGGCTCCGGCTCTGCATAACCATTGCAGACTTTTAAGATTACACGCCCTTCTCTGTCTGTATCAAGGGATGCTTCAGAATACCATATCCTGCCGCCTACTTCCATGTCCATATGGCGCACATGCATATTCAGCCGGCAGCGTCCTGGATCGTAGTTCACCGTCACATGATAAGCCAGAATGTCCGCATGATACGTACAGACATTCTGCGGCATATCCTTAAAAAGAACACCGTATTTGCGCACAATCCACTTGTAAATAATATCCGCAGAGCGCTCAAAAATCTGCCGTGAAGACGGCGCCTGCTCCTGGCGCATCCGGCTTCCATCCGCCTGGGTGCACATCTGAAACACCGTATGCCTGGTCAGTGGGCGAAGTTCGTAATGCCTTGATTCCGCAAGACTCTCCTCCCGCCCATCGTTGTACACGTCGTATGATTTAAAAATAGCGGACAATCTGCTGTCATGAAACTGGCTGTCGTTGAGCAGCGCAATAATCGTATTTACATTAATTGGAATTTTCCGGCTCCTCCTGGAAAGCTGCTCAATCAGTACGGGTCTCGGCGTCTTATAAATCTTTTTTGCCAGATTTTCCACCCGCTCCATATCCTTGTTCAGCAGCTCCTCAACCTCCGGATACAAAGAAGCCGTTCCGAGCTTTAACCGGAAGTGGCTTTTGATCATATCGCTCCAGCGTCCGGATTTGTACAGCTCATGCCCCAGATCCTCAAACAGCGTCACCATGGACTTGTCACACAGCTCCAGGGTAGCCAGAATGCTGTTTAAATACCTGGAAAAACTCGGATAATGTCCCCAGAGCTCTTCCCCTTTGTAGCGCATGTCATGTTCAATCTCATGCCATCCCTCAAAAAACATTGTCTTGATCTGTATCTCAAAAGTATCGTCAATGAACATCTCCCACGTATCAGAAGAAATTTCACTTTTCAGATACTCCGGGAGCCGGAATACGCCGTTCAGCTTAGTTGGTTTGAACTCTGCTTCACTTCGCTCAGAAGTGGACCAGTCAACCAGCTCAAACGAATGCTCCATGATATTTTTACAAATATCCGTATCATCCTCAAAATAAAGGTTAATACGCACTCCAATTAAATCCTGGAGCTTCCGTCCCTCGCCATACTCTTTCATCTCAAACTTGCGTGCCATCGAGGTCGCTGTCTTTATCCTGGAAAACACCCGGAAATAAAGTCCGCACTGCTCCAGACGATCACTGATAATTCGTTTTAAATCCTGCTCCACAACAGTCGGAACCCTGACCGCTGCGGCCAGCTCCTCCTTTGTAAAAACAGCCTTTTCCTGTTCTTTCAAATACGTAACACCACCATTTGTCTATGTCCACGCGCAATGAGCCACGCAGCCGCGCTTTCGCGGATTACACTTCCTGATTCAAACTCAGTATAACAGATTTCAACCAAATGCAAAAGGCCTAATGTTCCGCTGCCCCGCGCAGCTTTTTCAGAATCCTCTTTTCCGCCCTCGACACCTGCACCTGTGTCATTCCAAGCCGGAGCGCCACCTGAACCTGCGTCTGTTCGTCAAAATAGCGCAGGCGAATCATTTCCTGTTCCTCCTCTGTGAGGAACTCAAGAAGCTGTTCCAGGAGCATTCTGTTTAAGAGTTCTTCGTTGCGGTCCTGCCTGTCCGGCAAACGGTCTCCCAGCAAAACAGGCGTCCCGTCTCCGCTGTAAACTGTCTGGCTCAGGGATTCCACACCGGATGTTGCTTCCATTGCAAGCACCAGCTCTTCCGGGCTGATGCCGGTTTCCTGTGCAATTTCCTCCATCGTCGGTTCTGTCCCGTGCTGCTTTTCGAGAATTTCCCGGGCATGAAACGCTTTTGCAGCAGATTCTTTTAAAAGACGGCTCACCTTGATCATTCCGTCGTCCCGCAAAAACCGTTTGATTTCTCCTGCAATCATCGGAACTGCATACGTGGAAAACCGCACCTCAAAAGAAGTGTCAAATTTATCAATTGCTTTCAGAAGACCGATACAACCGATCTGCACCAGATCTTCCCGATCACATCCGCGGCCGAGAAAGCGGCGGACTACCGTATACACAAGCCCCATATTTTCTTCTACAAATCGTTCCCTGGCTTCTTTATCCCCTTCGTGTATCCGCTCAATCAGCGCAAGGGTTTCTTCCATTTGCCAGCCTTACCTTTCTGTCATATTTTTTGCGGTCTCCGTGTCCAGATAACCGGGAAACTGTTCGGTGTCATGCCGGATATGCTTACGCATGCGCACACATGTCCCCCTGCCCGGTGTGGATTCCACTTCCAGGGCATCCATAAAAGCTTCCATAAAAGCAAAACCCATCCCTGCCCTGTCGCACTCTGCCTTTGTTGTGTACATTGGCTGCATGGCCAGCTCCACATCCGGAATTCCTTTTCCCTCGTCACGTACTTCAACAAACAGCGTTTCCTGCTCAATCCGGCAGAAAATCTCAACCTTTTTCACCCGGCCCTCATATCCGTGGATAATCGCATTCGTCACTGCCTCTGAAACCGCGGTTTTTACATCTGCCACCTCCTCCAAAGTCGGATTAAGCTGTGTCATAAAGGCAGCCACAGCTACTCTGGCAAAGCCTTCATTGCAGGAACGGCTGTCGAATTCCAGTTTCATTTCATTTTGCTGCATCGTTCTCTCCCCCTGATTCATCACAAATTTAATTGCTGTGGTATCCCTTCATAGACATCGATCACCTTATCAATCCCGGACAGCGTCAGAACCCGCTGAATCTGTTCATTTGCCCGTATGGCCGCCACATTGCCTCCAAGAAAACGCATCATTTTATAGCGTCCGATCAGCATTCCGATTCCGGAGCTGTCCATAAATACGGTCTGTCCGAAATCAAACAGCATCCAGCGGATATTCCGGCCTGTGGCAAGCCGGTCCGCTTCCAGACGGATTTTTTCCGAGCTGTGGTGATCCAGCTCTGCCGGCAGGCGAATGATGAGTGTTGTTCCTGATATTGTAAAAAGCTGTTCCATGGTTCTCTCCCCCTGTCTGTTATATGATTAAAAATGAGTTTACCGGACGCCCACTGGGAAGCCATACAAAAACGGGGTTCCGGCAAAAAAGTAACCCCGTATTTTGTATGGCTTACCAGGGGGCTGACTGTGAGAAAATTTTGATCCTGTAAAAAAACTTTGTATTTGAACCTTGAGGCTGGTTTTAAAGTATCATCAGTTTACTGTCGTATAAAAAAGGAACTGAAGTGCAGGACATATTTGCCCTTGCTTCAGTTCCCCTGCTTCGGAGTTTTTCTTTGGTTGTAATCTAAGTTTATTGCTGGCCTGGCATCAGGTTGCCGTACTGGTCGTATTTCAGGCCCGTTGTGGGGTCGGTCCAGGCTACGTAGGAATCTGGCGCGGGCAGATTCTGCTGCGGTTCGTTCTGGATGTCAATGGGTTCATTGCCTCCGGAATACCCGCCGTCGTCGCCCGTTGTGGTCGAGCCGCCCATTCCGCTGATGTCTGCTGCTCTTGAAAGAGGGTCAGGCGTGCTGCCGCTGCTGGAAACGTATGCGGAAATTCCGTACTGCTGGGCAATGTTCGGGAAATACTGGATGATTTTGTTGAAGGATTCATCCGCTTTCGTCCGGTCCCCGACATTGTAGTGGGACATACCAAGATATAACAGGGCATCTCCGTGGTTTGTCTGAGTGCGCTGCGGGTCTGCATCCACTGCTTTTTGAAGCTGTTCCGCTGCGGTTCTGTAATCACCGGCTACATATGCGGTCGTCCCTGCATTGTAATACTGCTGGAACAGATTGCCCTGTACTGCGCCGCTTAAGGAATCATACAGTGTTTTGGCATTTCCGTCAAAATTCTCTTTATCAAGAGAGGCGACGAGATTGGCTGCCTGGTTCTGATCTCCCGTTATGTAGACATTCGCCACTGCCAGCAGGTCATCATAACTCTGCGCCTTTTCCAGAGCATCGTCCCGCTCCCGTTCGGCACGTTCTTTTTCTTCCTCATAGCCGTCTATCTCGTCCTGAAGTTCCTGTACTTTTACGGATTCCGTGGCGAGCTTTGTGTTGGCGTCTGTCACCTGACGGTTCGCCTGATCATTAACAGACTGGCGGTTTGCGGGAACAATCAGAAACCACACAATCGCGCCTCCGAGCAAGATGCCCAGAATAATATTAATAAAAGTAGCAATCGTGGAGCTGTCCCGGAAAGTTGTGGGCTGAATGACCATTTCTGTGCCACTCATATACCGCAAAGTACCGGTTACTTTATCCTCCTCTGTTTCTTTTTCGTATTTCTTATGCTTCTTGGAAAGGTTTGTTCCCTTACCAGTCACATCCTCAATCTCCTGCAGATAACGTAGGATTGTTGTGTTCGTCATATCAATCGCAGCCGCCTTTTTGAGCAGCCTGCGCGCACGCTCATATTCCTGGCGCTTCATATAGAGCAGCGCCAGAAGCTGGTATGCCTTCACTAGCTTCGGATTCTGGTTGATCACCTTTTTGAGCTGAATGATCGCCATATCCTCGTTGTCCTCACGGCAATACATGACGGACTGATTATATTTTCGTATGGTCTGGTTGATCGTATCGAGACGGTTTTTGTTATTCTGAAGCTGATCCAGGTAATAATCTGCCGCATTGTCCTGCGGCTGAAGATTTTTGCTGACTACCCACTCGCACAGCGCAGAAACAGCCTCGCCTGTCTCATAATAGCAAAGACCCAGAAGATTTCTGGCATCTGTGTTTTCTTTGTTGAATTTCAGACTGCGCTTCAAGCAGGTGACAGCTCCCTTCATGTCCCTTACAAGCGCTTTTTCCAGCCCCTCATTATACAGAAGATTCGAAATCCGGACAATCCGCTTTTGAATTGTAATATCGGCACCGCATCCCGTGCAGTAATCAATCCCGGCAAGAGGGGTATTACAGTAAATACACCTCATGAATTATCCCTGCTTTCTGTTCTTCTTTTCATCCCGCAGCATTTCCTTTAAAATGTCTGTAACGTCAGTCAGATCGCGGCTGTAAATCGCATCCTCTGCCTCGTTCACATCCATGCTTGGATGAAACTTCTTCAGTTCTTCCTCATAATTAATCATATGTAACTCTCCTCCAATTTCTCATCCGGTGCAGCTTGTCCGCAAAACCCTGTTTCTGCCGGTCTCCTCTCAGATTCCGTTCTCCCCGCATTTTGCAAGAATCGCTTTCAGCTCTCCCACCAGATACAGTGAGCCGGCGCAGAACAGCATGCTGTCTCCCCGGCGTGCAAGTGCCGTCTCAAATGCCTCTGCGACATCATTTCTGGCAATAACTTCAGCTTTCGTATACTTCCGGAACTCCTCTGCCAGTTCCTCCGCCTCCACAACACGGGAACCGCCGACCTGCGTCACCACAATCGACACCGGAGAAATCCCCTCACAGATAGTACGTATCATTTTGTCATGCTCTTTTTCTACCACAGCAGAGAATAACAGCGATACTGGCCTGTGTGCCTGGACCTCCTGTACCGTACGGATAAATTCCCGGATTCCGTCCGCATTGTGTGCACCATCCAGCACAACACCCGGCAGAACGGTCTCCATCCGGCCCTGCCATCTTGTGTCTGCAATTCCTTTCACGACCTGTTCATCACTGATTGTTTTTTCCGGGTCCACAACGCGCAGCGCAGCCATTGCAAGCGAGCTGTTCACAATCTGGTATTCTGCCAGATAAGGCACTGTGACCGGAAGCGCTTCATACAGCTCTGTCACTGCATGAACTTCCCCCTGTGCGGCCTTTGTATTTTGTTTATCATACCTGCTATTGAAAATAAAATCAATGCTTTTGTCTGTTTTTCCAATGATTTCACACATGGAAGCGTCAAAAC
Source organism: uncultured Lachnospiraceae bacterium (assembly GCA_948436005.1). Taxonomy (GTDB): domain Bacteria; phylum Bacillota; class Clostridia; order Lachnospirales; family Lachnospiraceae; genus Choladousia. The sequence continues at coordinate 788 of CAOJHI010000154.1, read as the reverse complement.
GGTATGCCGGAGCATGCATCTTTTCTGCCTGGGAAAGAATCACTGCCTCTGCCTCGGGATTCCTGCCATCATAAATCACAGGGACGCCTTCTTTGATGATTCCTGCTTTTTCCCCTGCTATTTCAGCAACGGTATTTCCGAGATATTCCATATGATCCAAACTGATACTTGTCAGCACACATGCAATCGGATGCTCGACCAGATTCGTCGCGTCCAACCGCCCGCCAAGTCCTGTCTCCAGAACCAGATATTCCACCCCTGCTTCCTGAAAAATCAGAAGGCCTGTTGCAAAAAGCAGTTCAAAATAGGCCGGATGGGCAAATCCGTCCCCCATCATCGCGTCAATTTCTTTTTTTACCCGCTCAAATGCGCGCGTAAAATTCTCCTGCGCCACCTGCTGCCCGTTGATCTGGAAACGCTCCGTAATCTCCACCAGATGGGGAGAGGTAAACAGGCCCGTACATTTCCCCGCCTCTGTCAAAATCGAAGAAAGAAACGCACAGACAGAGCCTTTTCCGTTCGTCCCCGCCACATGAATTACTTTCATGCTGCGCTCCGGATGTCCGATTCTCTCAATCAGCTCCCTTGTGTTCTCCGGCTTGTTTTTTTTCGTAAACTTCGGTACCTCTTCTATATAAGTGATTGCCTCTGTATAATTCATATGACTCATCCTTTGCTTTTTAATCCTCAGCCCACAAAAACACACCTGTCCCTGTTCACTGAACTTGTCACTTTATGATACCACAGGAACCCCATTATTCAAGAAATTTTTTTCGCAAAATGCGGCA
>CAOJHI010000153.1 GCA_948436005.1 uncultured Lachnospiraceae bacterium | reverse complement strand
GTGGGTGCACTGTCCATGACGTTGTGTATTGGGGGATGGTTGGGGAAACGGACGGCCCCTCGCCGGGTATACAGCTCCAAGGGTTCCGAACAAACAAGTCACCCTTGGAGCTGTATCCGCTGCGAGGGACCTGACAGTGAGCATGCGCTTTGTACTTTTGTGGCTGCATTTGAAGAGGGGGATATTGACAGTATTTGGGTGTGAGTCGGTGTATATTACAGGAAGCGCGTCGTGAACCCTGTGATCAGATTGTGGTATGTTCCGTGCCTTTTATGGAAATCTGCGTTGCAGTTTTCCAAAAGATATATTGCAGGAACCGTGTTGTGAACCCTGTGATCAGATTGTGGCATGTTCTGTGCCTTTTATGGAAATCAGCGTTGCAGCTTTCCAAAAGATATATTACAGGAAGCATGCCGTGAATCCTGTGATCAGATATATGGCATGTTTTGGGCTTTTGTGGGAACTTGAGTGGAAAGGGATGTGTTTGTGGAAGTGAGGGGAATGGTATGAGAATAAAGGGGAAAACGTCATGGTGGTTCTGGTTGGTTTATGTGGCGGCAACGGGAGTGACGTTGTATGGGCTGATTTTTTCGCGGGAGAGCATTGGGGCATTGGTTCTGGGGATGATGACGATTCAGGCAGTTTTTTTGCCGATTGTGCTGCGGAATTACGTGATGATAGAAGGCGGAAAGCTGACTGTGTATTTTGGGTTAGGGAAGGAGTCGATTCCGATTGAAGAAATTGTGGAAATACGCAGGACCTGTGATCCGATTGCTTCAAGCGCAGCCTCCCTGGATCGCCTTGTCATAAAGAGCAGGCGCCAGGAAGTCATGTGCTCCGTTTGCGACAAAGATCAGCTGTTTCAAACCCTGCTAAAGCTCAACCCCAACATAAAAATCAATTAATTTTAATTTTGTAAGTATAAATTTTTTTCAAAATCAGTTTCCAGGCCACCGATATAAAATAAGGGGTGACTTGTTTGCTGGAACCCCGTTTTTATATCGGTGGCCTGGAAACGTCCTCTTTCAAAACATTCCGCAACAATAAACCTATCTATTTGGAAAGGAGCTTATCTATGGGATTCTGGATATTTATGCTATGCTCGAACCTGCTACTCCCGCTTCTTATGATTTTTTTCGGAAAACATTTTCAAAATCATCCGCCACGGGAGATTAACGCAATATACGGATACCGCACAAGACGTTCGCGGGCCAGCGGGGAAGCATGGTTGTTTGCGCAGCAGCATTTTGGAAGGCTGTGGTACCGACAGGGCAGAATTTTGATTCCACTTACGGTGCTTGCGATGCTGCCGGTATTCGGAGGGTCGGAAGAAACTGTGGGTATCTGGGGAAGTATCGTTTGCCTCATACTGTGCGCAGCGTTTTTGTCGCCGTGTTATTTTACGGAAAAAGCGCTGAAAGGACAGTTTGACGAAATGGGGAAGCCGATCGCTTGTAAGTATGAAAACAAAGATTAATAGGAATTTACTCCAATAAATTGTTGACGTGAAATAACAAACGTAGTAGAATATACCCAAATTTACAGTTACATAAGTAATCAATACTGGGTAAAGGATATACGGTTCGCCCGGAGCATGTTTGCAGAACAGGGAACCGTACACGCAAAAGATAATAGGAAACAGATATACAAAGACAAAGGCGTCGTTTGAAAAGAGCCTTTGTCTTTTTTTATATCAATTGGGAAAGAAGGGAAAATCATTGAAGACGTGTCTTAATATCAGCGGGCTTGGCATGCAGTTTAAAGGCGTAAAAGCGGTACAGAATGTGTCCATGAATCTGGAAGAGGGGAAATTATACGCACTGATAGGAACGAATGGCGCAGGCAAGACGACGATTATTAATATGATTTCTGGCGTATTGAAACCGACTGCAGGAACCATCTGTTTTCAGGAAACAGATATCACAGGAATGCGTCCTGACCGGATTGCAAAGATGGGCGTGACGAGAACGTATCAGAACCTCCGGCTGTTCAAAAAAATGACGGTACTTGATAATGTGCTGATGGGAGCCCAGATGCACAGTACCTGTGGAGCGTGGGAATCAGTATTTCAGACGTCAAGGTTTCGTGAAAATGAAAAAAGCATGCGGGAGCATGCGAGAAAGATGCTGGATATCATGGGGATTGCGGCATTTGAAAAGGAACTTGCAGGTTCTCTTCCGTATGGAAATCAGAGAAAGCTTGAGATAGCCAGAATTCTTGCCAGCAACCCGAAACTGCTTCTTCTCGATGAGCCGGCAGCTGGTATGAATCCGCAGGAAAGCCATGAGCTGGTGGATATTATCCGGGGGATTCAAAAGGAATTTGGATTGACCATTCTTTTAATTGAACATGACATGAAGGTGGTCATGAACCTCTGTGAGTATATTTACTGCATGGCAGCAGGCGAAGTGATCGCGGAGGGCGGGCCGGAAGCGATACGGAACAATCCAAGGGTAATAGAAGCATATTTGGGAAAGAGGGCAAGCCATGTTACAAATTAAAGACTTAAGTGTAAAGTATGATAATATTCAGGTTCTCCATGGCATATCAATGGATATCCAGGATGGAGAGCTGGTTGCTTTGATTGGGGCAAACGGGGCGGGAAAGACCACGGCTCTGACGACGATTTCGGGAGTAAAACGGTCTTTTGGCGGAGAAATTGTTTACAATGGAAAAAACATTACAAAGGCCAGTACAGATGAAATTGTCCGGTTGGGAGTTGTGCAGGTACCGGAGGGCAGGCAGATTTTTTCAAAGATGACGATTGAGGAGAATCTGATTCTGGGCGCTTATACAGAAAGTGATTCTGCACGGCAGAAAGCCAATATGGAGCGGGGCTTTGAAATGTTTCCGATTCTCCGGGAGCGAAAAAAACAGCTGGCCGGAACTCTTTCCGGCGGGGAACAGCAGATGCTGGCAATCGCGAGAGCGCTTATGAGCAACCCGAAACTGCTTCTTCTTGATGAACCGTCCATGGGCCTGTCACCACTTATGACAGAGCAGGTATTCGATGCAATCGTCACACTGAATGAGAGCGGGACAACGATCCTGCTGGTAGAGCAGAATGCATTTGATGCGCTGGAAATTTCCGGACGGGCCTATGTGATGGAAAATGGTGTGATTACGCGAGAAGGAAAAAGCAGCGACCTGATGGAAGATCCTGCAATCAAGCGTGCATATCTGGGAGGTGATTAGAGATGAGTTTCAATTACATACTCGGGCAGCTGATAAACGGAATAAAGCTCGGAAGTATTTATGCAATTATAGCGATTGGTTATTCCATGGTATATGGCATATTAAGACTGATAAACTTTGCGCATGGCGATTTGCTTACAGTTGGCGTTTATACCATGCTTGTACTGATGGGGTTTTCCGGTCTGCCGATCTGGCTTGTGATTCTTGCGGGCTGTATTGTTTCAATTATGGTGGGAATGACGATGGAAAGGCTGGTGTACCGGCCCCTGCGTGGCTCCGGTGAAGAGACGACGCTGATCTCATCCCTGGCAGTTTCTGTTTTTTTACAGAATTTAATCAGCATGATATTTACACCGCAGAAAAAGGCGTTTCATCTTCCGGATTTCCTGACGGTAAATCATTCTCTCGGTCCGGTTTCCCTGTCTACCATCAATATACTGACGATGATATCAATTGTTGTGATACTGATTGCACTGACACTGCTTTTGAAGAAAACAAAAATCGGTATGGCGATGCGCGCATGCTCAGACAATCTGGCGGCGTCGCAGCTTATGGGAATCAAAATTAATAACGTAGTTGTAGTTGCCTTTGTGATCGGTTCCGGGCTGGCGGCTCTGACTGGGGTGATGCTTGCAGGCGAATACAAGACAATTGAGCCGCTGATGGGATTTGTGCCGGGACTGAAAGCATTCTGTGCCGCTGTTCTGGGAGGCATCGGAAGCCTGAACGGGGCGGTACTCGGCGGATTTATCATTGGCATTGCTGAGGTGCTGTTTGCCGGGCTGATGCCTTCTGATATAACACCGTACCGCGATGCATTTATTTTCTTTTTGCTGATTGTGGTTCTTCTCGTTAAGCCAAACGGTATTTTAGGAAGCTCGGAAGGGGGAAGAAGCTGATGAAATACAGAGAGAATGCGGCAGTACGATTCGTATGTTTTGTTTTACTGCCATTGTTGATACTGATCTATAGCGCGATCAACCGTGGCCATTATTATTCAGATTTGATTTGTCTTTTTGGCATTCATCTGATTCTGGCTACCAGCCTGAATCTTGTGAACGGGTTTTCGGGCATGTTTTCTATGGGGCACGCGGCATTTATGGCAGTCGGTGCGTATACGTCTGCACTGCTGACGATATCAGAGACACAAAAGGCGAGAATATCCGGGCTCCCGGAGTGGTTTCAGAAGTTCACGCTTCCGTTTCCACTGGCACTGCTGTGTGCAGGACTTGTAGCAGCATTGCTGGCTTTGCTGATCGGTTTTCCGGTACTGCGGCTGAAAAGTCACTATCTTTCTGTGGCGACGCTTGGACTTATCGTGATCGTGCGTGCGTTTCTTGATAATGAGGATCAGTTTACGAACGGAGCGAGAGGGATTACAGGGCTTCCGTCGTACTCCACAATTTTCAGTGTATTTTTGACAGGCCTGATTCTGTTGTATATCATGTACCGCCTGATTCGATGTTCCTCTTACGGACGCGGTCTGATTGCGATGCGGGATGATGATGTGGCAGCACAAACTCTGGGCGTACGGATTGTGACAAAGAAGATTTCTATTTTCTGCCTCAGTGCATTTGCGGCAGGGATTGGCGGTGCGTTGTGGGGACACCTCCAAACTGTAATTTCAGGTCAGTTTTTCTATTTTACGGACAGCTTTGAAATCGTGGAGATGTCGATTATCGGTGGTATGTATTCCCTGAGCGGCGGCATTGTGGGTGCATTGGTGATGACATTTCTGCCGGAAATACTGGCACCGCTTGAGACCGGGATCATGATAGGCGGCTTTCAGCTGCCGGAGCTTTACGGAGCCTCCAATTTGATTATGGCAGTATTTTTGATCCTTCTTATTATTTTCAGAAGACAGGGGATTCTTGGAGACAGTGAGATTATTGTTGAGAGCATTTTTTCAAAAAGTACCTATACGGGGATATTTAAAGCTGAAACGTACCGGAAGCTTGTGGATATTACAAAAGCAAAGCTGACAGGGAAGAAAAAAGAGAAAACGGCAAAATAAAAGGATATGTACTCAGCAAAGAGTTCATATAGATAATTAAAGGAGGAAGAAACTATGAAAAAAGCGATTGTAAGTGTGTTATTGGCGACAACATTACTGACATCAGGTCTGTCAGTAATGGCAGACGAGGGCGATACGATTAAGATTGGTGCTCTGTTTAATCTTACCGGCGGACAGGCATCTATTGATACACCATCTTATCAGGGATTCAAACTGAAAGCAGATGAAATTAATGCTGCAGGGGGAATCAACGGCAGGATGATTGAGGTCGTATCCTATGACGGAAAAACAGACCAGGCTACATGTGCGAACAATGCCAAGAAAATGATTGATGTGGATGATTGTGTTGTAGTCAGCGGATTTTCAGATTCCAACTATGCACTGGCAGCAGGGGCAATCACACAGGATAAACAGGTTCCGTTCGTAATCACGGGTGCGACTCTGCCGGATCTGTGCGAGCAGATTGGAGATTATTCATTTATGGTACCGTTCGGTGATGATACCTGTGCATATGCGGCAGCAGAATACGCATACGCTGAAATCGGAACAAAATGCTATATGATGATTGACCAGTCCATGGAGTTTACGAAGACACTGGCAGAATGCTTCCAGGAGCGTTTTGAGGAGCTGGGCGGTGAAATCGTAGGAACAGACAACTACATGAACGGCGATCCGGATTTCTCAGCACAGATTGATAAATTCATCAACAATGACGGCGGAGCAGAATTTATGTTTTTCTCAAGTGTGCCGAATGATGCTGGCCCGCTTGTGCTTCAGTACAGAGACAAAGGCGTAGAGCTTCCGATCGTTTCCGGCGATGGATTTGATACTCCGCTGGTAGCAGAGGTGGCAGGCGCTAAGTCATATGATGTATTTGTTTCTACACATTGTTCCTATACAAACGAGGCGGAAAATGTACAGAACTTTGTAAAGGCTTACACGGATGCATACGGCACAGCACCGGAAAATGCATTTGCAGCGCTTGGTTATGATGCGATGGATCTGATCGGTCAGGCACTGGCAACTGTGGAGGATCCCACTGATACTGCAGCTATCAAGGATGCGATTGAAGCGACATCAGATTTCAAGGGTGTAACCGGTACAATCTCGTACTCAGCAGAAAGCCACAAGCCGGATAAGACAGCATCTATCCTGGAGCTTGTTGACGGAGAATTCCAGTTTGTAACAGAAGAATAGTTTTTAGTTTGACCGACAGGCTGCCACACGTTTGTATCTGAGACTGCGGCGGCCTGTCGGACTATGGAAAAGAGCAGGATCAGATCCGGCAGAAAAGGAGAAGAGCGGTATGGCAAATCATGAATTATTGAAATTAACAGCACATCAGGTAACAGAGGGGAAATACGATAAAGCAATTCTGGCAATTGGTTCCTGTGAAGCACACGGACAGCATATCGCAGAAGGGTGTGATACAATTGTATCCTATGAGCTCAGCAAAAAAGTAGCGGATGAAGTTGAGGGATTGCTGGTGCTGCCCCCGATTACGGTTGGTTACAGCGGACATTATGATACTTTCCCGTTTACACTGACCTTGAAATATGATACAGTAACACAGGTCATCTACGATATGATGGAAAGTGTTGTACGGAATGGCATCAATAAGATTTTTCTTATGAACGGACATGACGGAAATATTGCACCGATGGAAATTGCTTCGAGAAAATTAAAAGAAGAATATCCGGATGTAAGGATTGCAGCTCTTCCGGCATGGTGGGTGACTGCAGGTGAATTGCTTCCGGAAGGTACGTTCGAAGTGTGGGATGGCCTTGGACACGCGGGAGAGGGAGAGACCTCTATTGCATACTATCTGTTTCCGCAGTACTGTGAACCGGATCAGGCAACCTGCGTTGTGCCGGATAAGCTTCCGAAATATGTGGAGATGAAGTGGGATTTTGCCGAGATTACGAATACGGCGCAGACCGGCGATGCAACAAAGGCAACAGCAGAAAAGGGCGAGAAGATGACAGAGGTTCTCGTAAAATGTGTAGCTGATACGATTAAAGAACTTGATGCGATAGGATGGAACTATTGTTCCAGGCAGCATACTGCAAATTTGGATTAAAAGACATAGATGAAACATATATTAATGATTAGCACTGGGGGAACGCTGGCCTCCTCATACAGCGAAAACGGGCTCACTCCGGGACTGCATGGGAATGATATTCTTGACAGAATAGCGGGACTGACTGCCGGCTTTTGTGTAGAAGAGGAAGAGCTGTTCATGCTGGACAGTTCCAATGTCCAGCCGGAAGAATGGGCGCAGCTTGCGCAGCGGATTTATGAGCGCAGGCTGGATTTTGACGGAATTGTAATTATCCATGGTACGGATACGCTTGCCTATACTGCAGGTGCACTTTCCTTTGCCCTTCAGGGGATTGAGGTGCCTGTCGTACTGACAGGCAGCCAGGTATCCATTGAAAATCCGATAGCGGACGCGACGGAGAATTGCCGTGCCGCGCTTCACATGGCGGCAAGCGGGTGCCCTGGTGTTTTCGTGGCATTTAACCGGAAGATTATTTTGGGTACCCGGGCAAGTAAAGTCAGGACAAGAAGTTTTGATGCGTTTGAAAGCATTAATTATCCGTATGCGGCGCGGATTAACAGCAGTGGATTTGTTGTTAATCCGGCTGTACCAATTTCCTATGGCAGGACATGCTGCCTGCGCAATAAATTCTGCACGGATATTTTTGTGCTGAAGCTGTTTCCAGGTATTTCTCCCGATATTTTTACGAAGCTGAAATCCATGGGTGTACGGGGCGTTTATGTGGAAGCGTTTGGCATCGGCGGCCTTCCCTCACAGAAACGCAATATAACTGCAGCAATCGGAGAGGCTGTTCGCAACGGAATGATTGTAGTAGTTGGGAGCCAATGTCTGTATGAGGGAAGCGATTTTACTGTTTACGAAGTTGGCAGGCAGGTTTTGGAGCAGGGAGTGATCACTGCGGGCGGCATGACAACAGAGGCAGCCATCACAAAACTGATGTGGGCACTCGGGCAGTATCATGACATGAACCAGGTAAGAGAAGTG
>CAOJHI010000152.1 GCA_948436005.1 uncultured Lachnospiraceae bacterium | reverse complement strand
GGAACCCGGCACGCAAAAACGGAACCTTGAAATCTCCGATTTTCGTTTCCACATCCAGAAAACGCAGCCACCACTCCGAACATGCGATAAACAGGAAGGATGCAATACAGCTTCCTGTCACACTTCCGAGCCCTCCGATCACGACAATCAGAAGAATCTCATACGTCATAGCTGATTTGAATGTCTGCGACTGAATGGAGGACTGATACATGGCCAGAAGGCCTCCTCCCACGCCTGCAAAAAACGAGGAAATACAAAATGCCATTCGTTTATGCTTAGCAAGATTAATTCCCATCGCTTCTGCTGCAATCTCATCATCGCGGATAGCCTTAAACGCCCGACCGTATGAAGAGTTAATCACAAGTACCATCACTGCGATACAGACACCGCAGACCAAAAACGGAAATGTCACAGATGTAAAGCTCGGATATTTCCGGAGCATGTTAGACCCATTCGTAATCGGACCCAGCACATCCCACTGGAAAAAGGCACGGATGATCTCTGCAAAACCAAGTGTTGCAATCGCGAGATAATCGCTTTTCAGCCGCAGCACCGGAAGGCCGATCAGCCAGGCAAAGGCTGCTGCCAGAATACCGGAAGCCAGAAGGCCTGCAAATACCGGTACGGAAAACTGAATCACTCCGCCGTGGAAATACTGATAAACAGACGCACGTGCTTCCACCGGAATCGTCAGAACCGCATACGCATATGCCCCGATCAGCATGAAACCGGCCTGGCCCAGAGAGAACAATCCTGTAAAACCATTCAGAAGATTCATGGAAACTGCCACCAGAGAGTAAATGCATCCCTTTTTCAGCACCGTGAGCGCAATGTGCGTTGCCGGAAGCCTGCGTTCCAGAATCATAACCACCGCAAGCAGCGCCAGAAGAAGCAGCGCTGAGATTATCATATTTTTCTTTTTTCCCATAACAGCCACCTCTCTTACACTTTGTCCGTTGCCTTTTCGCCAAACAGACCAGTCGGCTTGACGATCAGGATAACGATCAGAAGCGCAAACGTAAATGCGTCTGAGAACGTCGTCCATCCAAGGCCTTTGATAATATTTTCACAGATACCGATAATAAATGCACCGATCACAGCGCCCGGAATGGAACCAATTCCGCCGAATACCGCTGCAACAAAGGCTTTCAGCCCCGGCATTGCCCCGGAAGTAGGAACAACGGATGCATAATTCGTAAAATACAAAAGCGAACCAACTGCTGCCAGGAAAGAACCGATCACAAAGGTCATACTGATGATATTGTCCACCTTAATTCCCATCAGGCGGCTCGTCTCAAAGTCATTTGCCACAGAACGCATCGCCATACCGATTTTCGTATGGTTAATCAGCTGCATGAGTGCAAACACCAGAACAATCGTCAATATCGGCGTCACAACAGTTACAATCTTTGTTGTCGCCGGACCGATCTTGATCGTATTGGAAATAAACGGAATTGCCGGATAGGTCTGTGCAAGGCCACCTGTTATGTAAAGCGCCAGATTCTGAAGCAGATAGGATACGCCGATCGCTGAAATCATAACTGACATACGCGGCGCATTGCGCAGCGGTTTATAAGCAACCCGTTCCACCACCAGGCCGAGGATTACCGTCGCAGCCAGGGTCAGCGGAATGGAAAGATACAGCGGCATGATCGTTGAGGAATACACCAGAACCAGCGCTGCCACTGTAAAAATATCACCGTGGGCAAAATTAATCAGCCTGAGAATGCCGTAAACCATCGTGTAACCGATGGCAATCAGGGCATACTGGCCGCCCACAGAGATTCCGGCCAAAAGATATGGCAGGTTTTTACTGATAAAATCCATATCAAAAAAGCTCCCTTCTCTTCGGAACAGAAAAATACTCTGCATTGTCCCAAATTTTCTCTAAGATAAACTCAACAAAAAGGCTGCCGCAGGATGCTTGTGGGAAAACTGTTTCTTTGCCTGCCATCCATGATATCCGGACAGCAGACCGGAACAACTCTTCCCTGCGCCTCCTGCGGCACCCTTTACTCATCTGCTTTTAAATTAGTTGACACCCTGCTCTGCCACGAAATCCCACTGAGCAGTTTCTGTATTTGCTACCTTTACGTATGCAGTATCACGGATTGCATCGCCGTTTACATCATCAAATGCGATTGCGCCGGTAACACCTGTGCAGGTAGTGGTCGGAAGAGCCTCTGTCACTGCTGCTGGGTCTGTTGAGCCTGCATTCTTCAGTGCCTCGAGTGCTGTAAAGTATGCGTCGTAGCCCATTGCCGTAACTGCTGCAACGGTGTCGTTTCCGCCATTGTTTGCCAGGTTGGTGCTGTCCGCATTGATCCACTCTTTGATACCGTTATCAAACTCTTCGTTTCCGCCTTCCTGATAGAACGTAGTTACATATACCTGAATATCTTTGCCTGCTGCTGCGCTCAGGATAACGTTGGAATCCCATGTATCGCCTGCCAGAAGCGGCATTTCAGCGCCCTGGGAAGCTGCTGTATCAATGATCAGCTGAGCTGCCTCTGTGGACGTTGGAGCAAAAATAACATCTGCGCCTTCATTGATTGCTGTTGTAATATAAGAAGTAAAGTCTGCATTTCCTTCCGGGAAAGTATCCTGAATCACTTCACCGCCAAGACCCTGGAATGCTTCTGAGAAATAGAAGCCAAGGCCTGCAGAATAGTCATCGCCAAGCTTTGTCAGAACGTATGCTTTCTTTGCCTCAAAATTGTCTGCCGCAAAGTTTGCAAGTACGGTACCCTGGAACGGATCCAGGAAGCAGATACGGAAATAGTGATCATTTCCTTCTGTCACCTGCGGATTTGTACAGGTAACGCCGATTGCCGGAACGCCTGCCTGCTCAAAAGTCGGAGCTGCTGCGATCGCTGCACCGGAACCATATGTACCGAGAACTACGGATACACCCTCGCTCACAAGCTGGGAAGCTGCGGTCGGAGCCTTCTCAGCAGAGGATTCATTGTCTACTACTACCAGCTCTACATTGTACTCTGTGCCGCCAATCTCAACGGTCGGAGCCACACTGTTTGCATACTGGATACCAAGCGTCTCCTGCTTGCCGCCTGCACCGTTATCTCCGGACGCTGGTTCAAAAACACCGATCTTCACTGTCTCTGCCGCTGAAACACTCATCGTACCGGCAAGGCACATTGCTGCACATACTGCTACTGCAACCACTTTCTTCATAACAACTACCTCCTGTTTTCGATTTCTCTTTTTTGAATTCAAAGGCTTTATCCTTGTAAAGTCTCAAAACACATAATTTATTCTAGTCCGCTTTTGTCCGTATTGCAAGGACTTTTGTTCGCTGTACGTACAAAAAACAATTTTCCGTGTTTCACGGACATTTGTTCAATTGTTCCTTCACTCGTGCACATTTTTTGTATATTTTTACCTTTTCCTCCTTAACTGCCACCTTTTATTCTTCTATTTTTACTTCCCTTTCAATTGTTTTTCACTTTCTGTATCGCTCTCTTCGTTCTATTTATTTTCTGCATTCTCATTTTTCCCGCTTTCCGCTTCCTTCCGTCTCAGAATATCATGCACCTCTGCCAGCCCTTCCAGGCCAACCCAGAGCTTCTGCTTTGGATGCGGAGCGCTCTCCATCGGATTCCCCTCTTCATCAAAGATCGCAGCAACACGCACCAGCACATCCCTGCCGTCCGGCTTCATAATCTCGATCTCTTCCCCGACCGAAAATTTATTGCGCTGTTCAATCAGATAGCAGCCGTCCTCTCTTTGTCCTCCAATGATACCGAGGTACGTGTATTCTTTCACATATGTATTGCTGTCATAAATCTGCGATTCATCCCCCGGCTTTCCATAGAAAAAGCCTGTGGTAAACTGACGGTACGTACAGTTCGAGATCTGATCCTGATACCATGCCATGTTTGCCTCGTACTGTTTCGGGTCTTTCTGATAATCGTCCAGCGCTTTCCGGTAAGTCCGGGCCACGGTTGCCACATAGAGTGCTGTTTTCATGCGTCCCTCTATTTTCAGGCTGTCAATCCCGGCCTCCACAATATCGGGAATGTGTTCGATCATACACAGGTCTTTGGAATTGAAAATAAAGGTTCCCCTCTCATTCTCCTCCACTGGCAGATACTCTCCTGGCCGCGTCTCCTCCACCACCGCATATTTCCACCGGCAGGGATGCGTGCACGCGCCCTGATTCGCATCTCTTCCCGTAAAATAATTGCTGAGCAGGCAACGTCCGGAGTAAGAAATACACATAGCCCCGTGTATAAAGCTCTCAATCTCCATTTCAGGCGGTATGTTCGCACGGATCTCCCTTATTTCATCAAGAGACAGTTCCCGTGCAGAGACCACACGCCTGGCCCCAAGTTCCCACCAGAAGCGGTAAGTTGCATAATTCGTATTATTTGCCTGCGTGCTGATGTGGCGTTCGATCTCCGGGCATACTTCTTTTGCGATCATGAAAACACCGGGATCTGCAATAATCAGCGCATCCGGCCCGATCGTTTTCAACTCCTCAAAATACTGCCTTACTCCGTTCAAATCCTCATTATGTGCCAGAATATTTGCTGTCACATACACTTTAACTCCGTATTCATGCGCAAAAGCAATCCCCTCACGCATTTCCTCCATTGAAAAATTCTTCGCCTTTGCGCGAAGGCCAAAAGCCTCACCGCCGATATATACGGCATCCGCACCAAAAATCACGGCTGTTTTCAACACCTCCAGGCTGCTTGCCGGGATCAATAATTCCGGGTGTCTCACGTCTCTTCCTCCTCTTTTCTGTATACCTGAAAATAGTTCTAAGGAGTTGCCGCAAAATGCGGTGTTCCCACAACATATAGTTTCAATATCCTTCACGTCTATGCCATATCATGTATGGATTCACCGTTTTGCAACAGCCCTTTCACCTATATGCAAGTACGCCCCGGCATACTGCTGCGAGGCGCACATATTTTCCACATCATTTTTATCTTTTCGATTTCTGTCTGTCGTTCCTGCTTCTTTGACTGTTTATCTTTCTTTTGGTATTCGTTATCCGGATGCCCTGCAAACAGGATTTATTTGCACTGCGCTTCCTATTCGCCCAATGTGATATTCTCACTTTTTTTGACCGTCACAGCGGCCCCGTCTCCTACCGGTACAATCGAAGTCAGCAGCCCCTCTGTGTGTTTGAGTACATAGAGATATTCCCGCATCCTCTTGTAAATCGTTCGGTTCCGTCGTTCCACTGCGTAATGTGATTCAATGATATCGCCGTCCTGCAACACATTGTCTGAAACCAGAATCCCACCGGCCCTAAGCAGACGCAGCGCTTCCGGCAGAAAATGAATATACTGGCCTTTTGCCGCATCCATAAAAATCATATCATAGGGACCATCCAGGGTACGCATGATCTCCAGCGCATCCCCTTCTAAAAGGGTAATCCGACTCTCCATACCGGATGCTGCAAAATTTTCCCTGGCCTGCGGAATCCGCTTTTCGTACTTTTCAATCGTTGTAATATGACAGTTTGCATCTGTATTTTCTGCCATTAAGATTGCTGAAAAACCCACCGCTGTTCCGACCTCCAGAATCCTGCCGGGCCGGTGCATGGCCAGCAGGACACGCAGAAAACTCTGCATATCTTTTCGGATAATCGGAACCTCATGGGCCAGTGCATCCTGCTCCAATGCATCGAGAAACGCTCCGTTCCCCTCATCCAGCGAAGCAATATACGCTGCCATCCGTTCCTGAACAATCATAAAACCTCCTGCTCATCGAGGTCCACCGCTCCGGCAAGGTCGGCCATAATGCGCTGTAAAATCCGGCATACTCTCAGTTCTGATTCCAGAAATTCATTTACAAGTGCATTTTTCCGGAATTCCTCATAGTCCCTGCACAGCCGTTCCTGTTCCGCATACATATCCAGAGGTTCCCGCGCATTCTGTACCGCAAAAACATGCTGCCGGAAATCATTGATCTCCTGGCGCAGACCTGGCTGCATACGGACAGCGTCGCGCGCCCGGCAGAACCGGCTGTACTCTTCGCTTCCCTGTATGGCCTGAATCAGCGCCTCCGTACATTTCTCTATTGTTTCCATACATTCAACCTGCTTATCTTGCTTTTATTCCACTTCCATAATAATCGGCAGAATCATCGGACGCCGTTTTGTCCGTTTCCACAGGAAATCTCCCAGGGAATCCCTGATCGTATTTTTAATCTTGGACCAGTCTGTCACGTGATGGCTGTTGCAGTATGACATCGCATCCTCAACAATATTGCGTGCTTCATCCATCAGATCTTCTGCTTCCCTTACGTACACAAAACCTCTTGATACAATATCCGGCCCGGCCAGAATCTGCCCTGTGTAGCGTTCCAGCGTAAGCACTGCAATCACGATGCCATCCTCTGCCAGATGCTGTCTGTCACGCAGCACAATATTCCCCACATCTCCGACTCCGAGACCATCCACAAGAATTGTTCCGGTCTGTACATGGCCGGATACCCGTGCCTTTTCGCTGTTCATCTCCAGCACGTCTCCCGGTTTCAGAAGATAAATATGGTCTTTTGCAATACCGAGGCTCTCTGCGATCTGCGCCTGTGCTTTCATATGGCGGTACTCGCCGTGAACCGGAACCGAATACTTCGGACGCACCAGAGTATACATCAGCTTGATTTCTTCCTGGCACGCATGGCCTGAGGTATGCGCATTCTGGAAAATAACATTTGCGCCCTTCATGGACAGTTCATTGATTACTTTTGAGACAGCTTTCTCATTGCCCGGAATCGGGTTGGAACTGAAAATAACCGTATCGCCCGGCTTAATGGATACTTTTTTGTGCATATTCGCAGCCATCCGCGAAAGAGCTGCCATAGACTCTCCCTGGCTGCCGGTTGTAATGAGTACCATCTGTTCATCCGGATAATTTTTCATCTGTTCCAGCTCAATCAGCGTGTTTTCCGGAATATTGAGATACCCGAGCTCGGACGCAGTCTGGATAATATTCACCATGCTCCGTCCTTCCACCACCACTTTACGCCCATATTTGTAGGCAGAATTAATGATCTGCTGTACACGGTCCACGTTCGATGCAAATGTTGCAATAATAATCCGTGTATTGTGATGCTCCGAAAACAGATTGTCAAACACGTGGCCAATGGTACGTTCTGATGCCGTAAAGCCAGGCCGTTCTGCATTCGTACTGTCACACATAAGCGCTAATACGCCCTTTTTCCCGATCTCTGCAAACCGCTGCAAGTCAATTGCATCTCCGAACACGGGAGTATAATCTACTTTAAAATCGCCGGTATGCACCACAATTCCCGCCGGAGAGTAAATAGCCAGCGCCACTGCGTCCGCAATACTGTGATTTGTTTTGATAAATTCAATGCGGAATTCCCCCAGGTTAATCGACTGCCCCGGCTTTACCACCTTGCGCTTCGTTGTGCGCATCAGGTTGTGTTCAGTCAGCTTGCGCTCAATCAGGCCCATGGTCAGCTTCGTCGCGTACAGCGGCACGCTCAGTTCTTTCAGAATATAGGGCAGAGCGCCGATATGGTCTTCATGGCCATGCGTAAAGACAATCCCTTTCACCCGGTCAATATTTTCCTTTAAATATGTGATATCCGGGATCACCAGATCAATCCCCAGCATATCATCCTCAGGGAAAGCAAGTCCGCAGTCCACAACCACGATACTGTTGTTGTATTCAAATGCTGTCATATTCATTCCGATCAGTCCCAGTCCGCCAATCGGTATAATTTTCAGATTTTCATTTTTTTCCTTTTTTTCACTTTTACTTCTTTCTTTTCTCAATCTGCACCTCCATGCTCATTAAATATTACGTTATTGCCCGCGAGAACAGCGGAATACCTCTGCATTCCGTTCTTCGAATTCTCCGTTTTACTTTTCTTCCCGCTCTCTATGCTGCTTTTTTACGATTTGATTCTGTCTGCTTATTCCAGACACTTTTTGTTCCTTTGTTCTTTCCCTCTTTATCTTCTCAGAGTTCAATATCCACGTCCTCTAAAAGCTCTGCAAAAATCTTTGACACTGCTTCCAGCTCGTCGTCATCCTCCACAAAGGTATAACATGCCTCTGTTTCTCCGTCCTTTGACAAATCCTTCAGAATGTATGCCTCTGCCTCATCATCCTCTGTCTCTGTGACCAGAAGATACGATACGCCGCCAATTCTGGTTTCCTCCACCACAAAGAACCCGACCGTTTTGTCTTCTCCGACCGGGCAAAACTCTATTTTTTTATTCATCTTTTTCCCTTCCGTGGCTGTCAAGATATCCCTGCAGGATATACACAGCCGCAATCATATCCACG